>CAYOTH010000407.1:0-2049 GCA_964406835.1 uncultured Oscillospiraceae bacterium | reverse complement strand
GGGCCGGGATAGCGGAAATCATCAATATCCACGTTCTCCGCGCCGTTTTGCTCCACGCAGCGGCCATAGAAATACATAACCGGTGTATCGCCGTGATGCTGGGCGATGATATCCAGTATCGGCTGAGGCATCCGGTATTTTTCGGCCAGAAGCACGCCGTCGGTCGGGTGCGCGGTCAGGATCGCCGCAGACACCATGGGATCGGTGCGATCATGCGGGTTATCGCCAATCTGGTTTTCCTTAAAGTACAGAGGGCGCTTGAGCTTGCCCACATCGTGATAATACGCGCCCACGCGCGCCAGCAGCCCGTTGGCGCCGATGCTGTCGGCCGCCGCTTCGGCCAGATTGGCCACGATGATCGAATGATGATACGTTCCCGAGGCTTCGAGAATCATGCGCCGGATCAGCGGATGATTGGGGTTGCTCAGCTCCATCAGCTTGGCCGGCGTCACCAGGTTGAACATCCATTCCAGCGCCGGCTGAAGACCGATGCTCAGCACGCCCGACAAAATACCGCTTCCGCCCGACCAGACCGCCCAGGTCAGCACCTTGCTGGTGTCCACCTCGGTCACCAGACCCAGCGCCAGCGTCGTCACCACATTGACCGCGCAGGCCAGAAGACCGGCAAAGAGCATAAACACGCGCTGCGTCTTGCCGTGAATGACGGCCACACACAGCGAACCGGAAATCGTGCCGGTGATCATGACGATAATCAGCGACGAGGACAGCGAACCGCTCACACCCGAGCTGACCAGACCGCAGAGCACTGCCAGAACGATATTGACAATCAGCGCCAACCGGGTTTTAAGCAGCGCCGCCGTCAGCATAACGCCCAGCACCCCCGGCATCAGGAACGGGTTGAGCGTCTGCACCAACACGCACAGTCCGCAGGTAATCAGTATGATGACGCTCAGAAGCGCCAGCCGCCGGGCATCGCGCAGCATATCCTTTTCGTAAATGGCCATGTAAACCACCACCATGGCCAAAAGCAGCGCCACCAGAAGCCCCACGCCAATGTACATCAGCACATCGACAGAGCGGTTGTTGGCCAGCATACCCAGACTGTCCAGCATGGCAATCTGCGCCCGGGTGATGATCTCGCCGGATTTGACGATGTTTCGCCCCTTCAGATAGACGATCGGCTCGACGGAATCGGCCGCCTTCTGACGGTTGATCTCGGTTGTTTCTTCATCCAGCAGCATGTTGGCCTGCATCACCGAAGCGGCAATGCGCTTACACAGGGCAATCTGCTCCTCGGAATAGCTTTCCCGCGCCGTCAATTCGCGTTCCAGTTTGCTCAGCGCCTCGTCCTCGCCGCCCTGCGCCACCTTGGCGGTGAGCAGCTCGTCGGCAATGAGCAGAACATCGTCCGTCAGGCGGGCGAATTCCTCCTCGGAAAGCGCGCGAATCAGCGTGATGTCCTCGGCGCTCAGATCGGCTCCCATGAGCATCTGCCGCGCGCGGGTCAGCGTGATCGAATCCACGCCCTCTTCCTCGCCCAGCTCCCAGGAGCGAATCTGCGCCATGGCGTCAAAATCGCCTCTAAGCTTTTCCAACACGGCCGGCTGCACGCTTTCATCCAGCGTGTAATTGACCGGAACCGCCGCGACCGCGTCATCCACCATCTGCTGCGTGGTCACGCTGTCCACAACGTCCTTGCTGGCCGTGACGGTAATGGGCGAAACCTGTCCGGCCACCAGATCATATCTTTCCGGCGTGAAAACCGCAAACAGCATGGCCAGAAGCGCCGCATAGGTCACCAAACCAATCAGGGCGATTCCCAGCCGACTGCCGCTTCTGCGCCGAAGATTCTGCCGTACTCTCATCATTGATTATCGTCCCTCCGTCGTGCGCCGCTGCCCGGCCTGCTTGTCGTGCTTTTCATAGGCCTTGACGATGGCCTGCACCAACTCGTGACGCACGACGTCGCGGTGGCTTAAGCGCACCATGCCGATATCGTCAACGCCCTTGAGCACATCCAGCGCCTCAACCAGGCCGCTCTTTTTGCCCAGAGGCAAATCGATCTGCGTAACGTCGCCGGTGATAATC
>CAYOTH010000406.1:0-2050 GCA_964406835.1 uncultured Oscillospiraceae bacterium | reverse complement strand
GTAAACTCCAGCACATCCGCCGCGCGCCAAAATCCGCTGTAACCGCCCCGAAACGCGGGCGGAATGGCCGTAACCGTGTGATCGATAACCAGATTTTGGTTGAGCGCGCCGTCGCTGGCCAGATGCCACTTGCCGACATAGGCCGTCTCATAGCCCGCCTCCTCGATATAATTGGCCAGCGTTTTGACCGTGTGCGGCAGCATGACATTGTTGCGGTAACAGCCGGTCGTCGTGGCGTACTGCCCAGTCTGAAAGATCGCCCGGCACGGACCGCAAACCGGCTGAGGCGTAAAGGCCCGCTCAAAGCGCACGCCCTGAGCGGCCAGCGCATCCAGATTCGGCGTGATGTCCAGCGCCTGGCCATAGCAGCCGATGGTCTCGGGGCGCTGCTGATCGGTGAAATAGAACACAATATTGGGCCGTTGTCCGTTTGCCATATCATAGCCTCCCTTGAAATGCTTTTTGTGCTTGGTTCTACTCTAACATTGTGCAGGCGCGCTGTCAAGAGGCCGAAACGACGCTTAGCGTACCTTATTTTATAAAGACGCGCATTTTGTCTTGACAAACCCATCAAAAACTCTTATACTCATAGCGATCGGTTCAAGCGCTGATTTAACAACGAGAAAGGAAGTTTTATAATGACTCTGCCCGTTTTTGATCCCAACGAAAAACCGCTGGACACGCTGCTTGCCGATGGCGGCAACGTCGGCATCTTCCGCACGATCGCCTGCATCGGCGATTCCCTCTCCTCCGGCGAATTTGAAGGCACCGGCAGCGAGGGCCAGAAAACCTATCACGATATGTACGATTATTCCTGGGGACAGTATATGGCCCGCATCGCCGGCTGCAAGGTCTACAACTTCTCCAAGGGCGGCATGAGCGCCTGGCAGTATAGAAACACCTTCGCCGATGACCGCGGACTGTGGAACCGCGATCTGGCTTGCCAGGCCTACATCATGGCGCTGGGCGTCAACGACATTTCCGGCGCGCTGAGCAGCCACTCTTCTCTGGGCTCGATCGAGGACATCGATCCCGAAAACTGGGGCAACAACAAGCGCACCTTCATCGGCGATTACGCCGCGATTCTTCAGCGCTACCGCGAAATCGCGCCCGATTCCTTTGTTTTCCTGATGACCATTCCCCGCAGCGGTGTTGACGACGAGCGAGCCAAGCTGTGCGACGAGCACCGCGCCCTGCTCTACAAGCTGGCCGAGCTCTTCCCCAACACCTTCGTGCTGGATCTGCGCGCCTATGCGCCCGTGTATGACGACGCCTTCAAGAGCCAGTATTACCTGGGCGGCCACATGAACCCGATGGGCTATCTGCTCACCGCGCGCATGGTTGTTTCCTACATCGACTACATCATTCGCAGCGATATGCCGCGCTTTGCGCAGGTGGGCTTCATCAACACGCCTTGGAAAAACACCGCGAAGTGACTCATTCGCCCGCTTCGATGTTAAAGTTTGTGACCCCGTTGACAAATGGCAGGATTTGTTCTAAAATAATACTCGTGTCATTGCGGCTCACTAGCCCCGAGCCCTTTGATGATTGCAGCAAGGCGACCGACCACCGCCAAGCAGCCATTTTCTGTTTTAAGACTGGGGAGGGAATTTTACCGTGAGTACGTTTATGGCAAAGGCTTCCAACGTGGAACGCCAGTGGTATGTCATCGACGCCGAAGGAATGGTTCTGGGCCGTCTGGCTTCTCAGATTGCTCTGATCCTGCGTGGTAAGCATAAGGCGACCTACACGCCTCATGTGGATACCGGCGACTATGTGATCGTCATCAATGCCGACAAGATGGTGCTGACTGGCAAGAAGCTAGATCAGAAGACCTATCTGTACTACACCGGCTATGTTGGCGGCCAGAAGGAGATCTCCTATCGCGTCCTGATGGACAAGAAGGCTGATTTCGTTCTGAAGGAAGCCGTCCGCGGCATGCTGCCCAAGGGCCCGCTTGGTCGCGCGATGCTGAAGAAGCTGCACGTTTACGCTGGCGCCGAACACGAGCATCAGGCTCAGAAGCCCGTCGCTTTTGACCTGAAGACTC
>CAYOTH010000405.1:0-2056 GCA_964406835.1 uncultured Oscillospiraceae bacterium | reverse complement strand
TCACTACACGCTGCTCTCCACCCGCACGCACGACGCCACACCCGTCCCCTATGCCATCTACGACAGCCGCCGCCCCGGTACGCCGCGCCCCTTCAGCGAGGCGACCTGCGCCGCGTGCGATGTCATTTCCAGCGGCGTGACGCTTCTGCATCGCCTCTTCGAGCAGGCGGACTAACACATACCGCTATTTTTTGACGTCATAAAGGAAAGGGATGTTCCATGACCACGCTCTCCCGCGCGCAGTATATCACCCGCTTCGACAAGAACATGACGCCCGCCGTCCGCCTTCAAAGCGGCGAAACGCTCTGCCTGGAAACGCAGGACTGCTATATGGACAACCTGCGTGCACCCCACGACCCGCGCGGCGCGGCCCCCGGCCAACCCATCGGCTGCAACCCCGCGACCGGGCCGGTCTTTGTCGAGGGCGCGCACATCGGCGACACGCTGCGCTGCGACGTGCTCTCCATCGAGGTGGGCGAGTACGCCTCCATGCGCATCAGCAACCGCGGCGGCGTGCTTAAAGAGCGCGTGACCGAGCCGATCGTTCGCTGCATCCCCCTGCAAAACACTCAGGCCACGCTCGCCGGCGTCGCCATGCCGCTCGACCCGATGATCGGCGTGATCGGCGTCGCGCCCGCGGGCGAGACCGTCGATACTGAAACGCCCGGCGCACACGGCGGCAATCTGGACACGCGCCACATCCGCGCCGGCAGCACGCTGTATTTGCCTGTTCATGCCGAGGGCGCGCTCTTTGCGCTGGGGGACGTCCACGCCCGCATGGGCGACGGCGAGTCCTGCATCTGCGCGCTCGAATGCTCCGCCCGTGTGACAGTGCGTTTAAGCGTCATCCCGGGGCGCCAGGAGCCCTGGCCAATACTCTTCGATCAGGGGCGCTGGTACGCGCTGGCCTCCGCCACCGAGCTGTCCGAAGCCGTGAAGCTGAGCCTCTACGCCCTGATGGACTTCATCGAAAAGCGCGTTTCCATCGACCACAACGAGCTGATTCTTTTGATGAGCCTGATCGCCCACACAGAAATCAGCCAGCTGGTCAACCCGCTGGTGACGGCGCGCGCCGCCCTCGAGCCCTTCGCCTTCCCCGAACTCGCCTTCTGAGTTCTGCGCCCCCAAGCTGCCGCGCTTCGGGGCGATTTTTCTTTAAGCGACGCAAGCCTTGCCAGCGACCGGCGATGCGCTTTTCCCGCGCTCGGAACCGGAGACAGGCGGAGCGCATAGTATGCAGTGATCTCTTCATGAAAGGAGTTTTCACTGTGCCCTGTATTTTGGATTCCCGAAACGGATGCTATGGCTGCCGCGCCGCCGCCATGAACCGAAGCAGCCAACCCATCAACGTGGCTCTGCCCCCGCGCAGCGAGGCCGAGGCTGGCCGCCTTATTCCCTGCTCGCCCTATTACACCGGCCCCAGCGGCCCCGTTGCCCCCGTCTCCTGGTGCTACCGGCCCTGCGCGCCGGGCGTGCCCGAGTGTTGGCTGCGCCCCGGCGAGGAAACGCCCGATCAGCCACTGCCCCCGCCCGCGCCTTCGCCGCTTTCGGCGGTCTACGGCTTTTTCTATCAGGCGGGCAGCCTGACGCTCTCCTCGCCTGGCTGCATTCCCTTCTCCGGCAGCGGCGCGACCATACAGAACATCGAACAGTCGGACGGCATCCTCACCCTGCCCGAGGCCGGGATATATGATGTCTCCTACACGCTCCATCTCCCCGCCTCAGCTACTGCGTCCGGCACGGTGGTCATCCTGAGAAACGGCGCGCCCATCCCCGGCACCAGCCTGGATTTAAGCAAGAGCTCTTCCGCGCCGCTCTCGCTCGTCAATCGGTCGATTCAGTCGATCAGCGCCCGCTCGACGCTGTGCGTTTCCCTCACCCAGGCGCTGAATATAAGCGCCGCCTCCGAGGACATCGTGCTATCCACGCTGTGCGTCGTGCGTATCGCCTGAATAATAACCCTCTAAAGCCTTTTCGGAGCCGCCCACGCGGCTCCTCAGTCTGTCAGAAAAGGTCGCAAAAAGCGGCCTTTTCTGATATAATAGAGGCGGTTATA
>CAYOTH010000404.1:0-2087 GCA_964406835.1 uncultured Oscillospiraceae bacterium | reverse complement strand
GAGCCGAATCCTCAAAAGGCTGCGTGCCATGGCCGTTTGAGCGCAGATAAGCGCAGGCTTTATTTGAAAGACAAATCGCCGTCGCATCCCGAAAAGAGGGGTGCGGCGGCGATTTTGAAATGCGAAGGTTTTTAGAGGCTCGGCTGATACTTCAGGCTCTTTTTGGAGGCGGGAATCAGGTGATAAACGCCGCTTTCGGCCTTCTTAAAGCGCAGGCCGTCTTCAAACTGCCAGTCCTTGTCCAGCACCAGCATACCGCGGCAGTCCTGCGGCAGCTCGACGCGCCACTCGATGTCATCGCCCACGCGCGTCCAAGCCGAGTAAACCTTGCCCTCGGGCAGCACATGATGTGCCTGGGCGTTGTCCAGCGCGGCGATGAAGTGCGGGTGCAGTTCAAGCTCGCGGTGGTCGGTTTCATGCGGGTTGACGGCGATACCGGCCAGACATTCGATCATCCAGCCGCTGACATCGCCCCAGAAGTGGTGGTTGCGCGAATTAGGGAAGCCGCCTTTGGGCGTGAAATCCTCCCACAGAGAGGTAGCGCCGCGCGCAATCCAGTTGCCGTAGGAGGGATAGCGGTCGGTGGCGATCATGCGGTAGGCCAGATCGGTGTAGCCGAAGCGGGAGAGCACGCGGAAGATCACGCGCGCGCCCAGCACGCCGACATCCATCAGATCGTCGTTGTCGTGAATCATGGAAACCAGCACGCGCACGGCCTCGGGCTTTTCAGCCGGCTCAAAGACATCATAGAAAATGGCCATGGCCTGAGAGGACTGGCAGCAGCCCAGCGCCGTCATTGTGCCGGGATCGATCAGGTAGCGGCGCGCGGCGGTGCGGAATTCGGCATAGATTGCTTCAGCAAAGGCCTTTTGCACCTTCATATCGACGGCCTCGAACAGCACGGCGGCCTTGTGGCAGATATCCATGCACATGATTGTGTCGGTTAGTTCCAGCGGGGCCTTGGGGTAATTGGAATGCGCGCTGTGGCACCAGTCGCCCAGGCCGATGTGAACCAGGCCGCGCTCGTCCCGCTTTCCGGTGATGTAGTGCAGATAGCGCATCACGCTGGCGGCGCACTCGCGGAAGGTCTCTTTATCGCCGGTGTAGCGCCAGATATAATAGGGCAGATAGACCAGAACGCAGTCCCACGCCGGGCCGTTGCCCCATTCAAAGCCCCAGCCGCTCGTCGGCACAATGCCGGGCAGCGCGCCGTCCTCGCGCTGGGCCTTGCAGATATTGCGCAGCCATTCCCGATAGGAATTCTGCACGGAGAAGTTCATGAGCATCTGCTCGCAGGAAAGCGCTGCATCGGCCGTCCAGCCGTTCTTCTCGCGGTGCGGGCAGTCGGTGGGGAAATAGTAGAAGTTGGCCAGGTCGGAAACGCGGGTGGCCTGCTGAATGCGGTTGAGCACCTCGTCCGAGCAGGAGAAATCGCCGCGCGATTCCAGGTCGGAATTCATGACCTGATAGGTCAGCAGCTCACTGGTGGCCTGCTCGTCCTCAAGGCCGATCACCAGACAATAGCGGAAGGCGTGATAGGTGAAGGAGGGGGTGTAGATTTCCTCGCCCTCGCCCTTGCAGATATACACATCGCGGTGGTTGAGTGCAATGGGCAAAAAGGTCATGCCGCGCATGTCCAATTCGCCCTTGTCGTCCATTTCCTCGGCGAACTGAAGGATGATCTTCTGGCCGGGACGGCCGCTGATTTTCAGGCGGCACAGACCGGCGGTATTGACGCCGAAATCATACAGCCAGCCCTGCGTATCGGCCTCAATGCCTTCCATTTCGACAACGGGCAGATTGGGGCGCACCTCAGGCTTTTGGCCGATGACGCCGCGGCGGATGGACACAGGCGCGATTTCATGCGTCGTCACGATGGGCTCGGCCTCGCACAGGCGGCATTCGCCGCGCGGCGTTTCGGCAGGCAGAGCCGGCGTCCAGGTGCTGTCGTCAAATTCGGGCAGATTCCAGCCGGGAATTTCGCGGCGCGCGTCGTACCATTCACCGGCGCGCAGATCGTCGTAAACAATGGGCGAGGGCGCGCAGCGGAAGGTCTCGTCCGCTTCAAGGCACTGCACATGGCCGTC
>CAYOTH010000403.1:0-2088 GCA_964406835.1 uncultured Oscillospiraceae bacterium | reverse complement strand
CTGGAGGCCATGGCGCGCCGCGCTGTGGGCGATGTGGACGGCGTGCGCGAAATGAGCGTGGCCATTTCGGGCAGCGAGACGGCGCTGAGCGTGAAGATTGACCTCAAGGTGACCACGAAGGCGCGCATTCCCGAGGTTACTGCCAACATGCAGAAGACCGTGCGCGAGACCATCGTGAACTTCACAGGCGTGGCCGTGGACGAGGTGGCCGTGCTGGTGTCCGACATTGTGCCGGAGGCCGAGGACAATCAGGCTGCAAAGCCGGGGAAAAAATGACAATAAAGGGCGCGAGGCGCCCTGGCCGGCGCGGTTGGTTTAACTGCGTCGGCGTTTATGCTGTATTTGAAGTGGACAACAAAGGGCGCCGTAGGGCGGCCCGAACAGACGAGACGCCCGAGGAGGAGAACGTTAATGGATAGAACGGGAGCACGCGCGGCGGCCATGAAGCTGGTTTACGAATGGGAAATGGGCGGCGACGGCGGCGAGGAAACGCGGCTGGGTCTTCTGGAGATCAAGCCGGAGGAGAGCGAACGCGATTACATGGACGCGCTGGTGTCCGGCGTCCAGGAGCATGTGCAGGAGATTGACGCGCTGGTGTCCGAATTTGCCGTGGACTGGAAGATTGAGCGCATCAACCGCGTGGATCTGAGCATACTGCGCGTGGCGATTTACGAAATCAAGTACACCGAGCAGCCGACGGCGGTGGCTGTCAACGAGGCGCTGGAGCTGGCCAAGACCTATTCCTCGCCCGAGGCCGCCTCGTTTATTAACGGCGTTTTGGGCAGTTTAATCAGGAGCGCGCAATGAAGGCGGTTCTGGGCATAGACACCAGCTGCTATACGACCTCCGTGGCGCTGGCTGCCGAGGGCGGTGTGCTGGCGCAGAGGCGGCGTCTGCTCACCGTGGAGGCGGGCGAGCGCGGCCTGATGCAGTCTGAGGGCGTGTTCCAGCATGTGGGGCGGCTGCCGTCGCTTTTTGAAGAAATGATGCGCCAGCAGCCCGATGTGCAGATTGAGGCGGTGTGTGCCAGTGCGCGGCCCCGCCCGGTCGAGGGCTCCTACATGCCGGTTTTTACCGTCGGGACAGGCTATGCCCGCACGCTGGCGGCGGCCATGAGCGTGCCTTACTGGGAGACCAGCCATCAGGAGGGGCATATTCGCGCCGCCATGGTGGATACGCCCCTGAAGAGGAGTGACCGCTTTCTGGCCGTGCATCTCTCCGGCGGAACGACTGAGGTCGTAAAGGTCGATCAGGGCGCGATTACGCTGGCAGGCGGCTCAAACGATCTGCACGCCGGGCAGTTTATCGACCGCGTGGGCGTTCGGCTGGGGCTGGGCTTTCCGGCCGGGCCGGCGCTGGAGGAGATGGCGCGTCGGGGCGAGGCGCAGGCGCGTCTGCCCATCTGGGTGCGCGGCGGCGTGTGCAGCTTTTCCGGCAGCGAATCGGCGGCGCAGCGGCTGATTGACGCGGGCGAATTGTCTGATACGGACATGGCGGCGGAGGTTTTTTCCTGCGTGGCGCGCTCCGTGGCCAAAATGGTGGTCAATGCGGCGCACGAGCAGGGGTTGGGCAGCGTGCTGCTGGCCGGCGGCGTGGCCTCGTCGCTGTATCTGCGCGAGCTGGTCGAAAAGCGCGTCAAAAAGCAGAATGCGCGCCTTCGCCTGTACTGGGGGCGCAGTGAGCTTTCGGGCGACAATGCCTGCGGCGCGGCGCTCATCGGCTGGGAAAAGCAGCACGGTAACTAAAACAATAAACAGGCCGGCAGCGCCCGGCAGATGACGATTCACAGGGAGGATACGTCCATGGCACAGATTATTGACGGTAAGGCTGTCTCCGCGCAGATTCGCGCCGAGCAGGCGGCCAGAGCGGCTCAGATGAAGGAACAGGGCGTCGAACCGGCGCTGGCGGTTATTCTGGTGGGCGAAGACCCGGCTTCCAAGGTGTATGTGCGTAACAAGGCGCGCGCCTGCAAGGAATGCGGCATTCGCTCCGAGGTCATTCGCATGAGCGCGGAAACCACGCAGGACGAGCTGATGGCCGAGATTGAGCGCATCAACAACGATCCCTCGATTCACGGCCTGCTCATTC
>CAYOTH010000402.1:0-2092 GCA_964406835.1 uncultured Oscillospiraceae bacterium | reverse complement strand
CTCTATTATATCAGAAAAGGCCGCTTTTTGCGACCTTTTTTGACAGGCTGAGCGCACGATGTCTTTATCATCGTGCGCTTTTGAGTTGCGCTTAGAGCAGCTTTTCGAGCGTTTCAAGGAGATAATCGGTAAACGCGGTGCAGGTCGCGCCGGATTTGTCGCCGGTCACGACGAGCTTTTTCTCACTCTCGCAGCAGATGTTCAGCGCCTGAGAGAGCCGCTCGGCCTTATCCACCAGCGCGATATGGCGCAGTAGCATCTCGAGGGCGCGCATCAGGCTGCTCGGGTTGGCATATTCGCCCAGTCCCTCCTCGATCATGCGGGGCGCGGAACCGTGAACCGCCTCAAACATGGCATACTCATCGCCAATGTTGGCGCTGCCGGCCGTACCGACGCCGCCCTGAATCTGCGCGGCCTCATCGGTGATGATGTCGCCGTAGAGGTTAGGCAGCACAAACACCTGGAAGCGATTGCGAATTGCCGGGTTCACCAGATTAGCGGCCATGATGTCAATGTACCAGTCCTCCGCCTCAATGCCCGGGTAATCCGCGGCCACCTCATGACAGAGCGCGCTGAAACGGCCGTCGGTCTTCTTCATGATGTTGGCCTTGGTGACGATCGACACGCTGGTCTTGCCATTGTTGCGGGCATAATCAAAGGCCGCGCGGGCAATGCGCTTCGTCCCGGCGTCGGTCGTAACCTTGAAGTCCATGGCCAGCTTACCCTCAAGCTCCACGCCGCGGCTGCCCAGCACATACTCGCCCTCGGTGTTTTCGCGGTAGAAAATCCAATCGATGCCCTCCTGCGGCACGCTGACCGGACGCACATTGGCATAAAGATCCAACTCGCGGCGAAGGGTGACATTGGCGCTCTCCATGGTGCCGCCCTTGGGCGTGGTGGTCGGACCCTTGAGCAGCACATCGCAGGCCTTGATGGCCTCAAGCGTATCGGCCGGAACCGACTGGCCAAGCTCCAGACGCCGCTCGATAGTCAAGCCGTCGATGTTCCTTAGCTCGATGCGCCTGCTAGATAGTTCGTCCTTCAAAAGGCGCTCGATCACGCGGCGCGTTTCGCGCATAATGATCGGGCCGATGCCGTCGCCGCCCGCAACACCCAGCACGATTTTGTCCATAGCCTTAAAATCCTTGGCCGCAGCGCCGCGTTCAATGCGCTCGGCACGCGCCAGCTGCTCGGTCAGCAGCGTCCGAAAGGCCTCGACGGCCTTATCGATCGACTGATTCACTTCTCTCCACACTCCTTCGTGTAAGCCAGCAGACCGCCGGCCTTCAGCATGGCCTTCTGGCGCTCGGTCAAGGCGCACGTCAGGACAAAGGACTCGCCGCTGGTTTCATCCTTGAGAATGATTTCTCCGCGATCCATGCCCGCGTAGATGTCCTCCAGTGCCAGCATGTCGCCCTGATTGAGGCGCTCGTAATCGTCGGGGTTCTTAAAGGTCAGCGGCAGTATGCCCGCGTTGATCAGATTGGCCGCGTGAATGCGCGCAAAGCCCTTGGCAATCACCGCGCGCACCCCCAGATACAGGGGCACCAGCGCCGCATGCTCGCGGGAGGAGCCCTGCCCGTAGTTCAAGCCGCCCATGACGATGCTCTGCCCCGCCGCCTTGGCGCGCTCCGGAAAGGTCTTGTCGCACACGCCGAAACAAAACTGCGACAGATGCGGAATGTTGGAGCGATACGGCAGAATTTTCGCGCCGGCCGGCATGATGTGGTCGGTGGTGATGTTATCGCCCACCTTGAGGGTCAGCTGCGCGCGCAGCGTATCCTGCTGCGGACGACACTCGGGGAATTTCTTGATGTTCGGGCCGCGCAGCACCTCGACCTCGGCCGCCTCATCAATCGGGGCGGGCGCCATGACGGCGCTGTCGTCGATCTTAAAGACCGCGGGCAGCGTAACAGCGGACATATCGCCCAGATCGCGCGGATCGGTAATGACGCCCGTCAGCGCCGCCGCCACCGCCGTCTCCGGAGAAACCAGATAGACGCGGCCATCCGCCGTGCCGCTTCGGCCCTCGAAGTTGCGGTTGAACGTGCGTAGCGAAACACCCTCGGAATTGGGCGAGAAGCCCATGCCG
>CAYOTH010000401.1:0-2104 GCA_964406835.1 uncultured Oscillospiraceae bacterium | reverse complement strand
CGCGTTTGTCTGCTGTGTTGCCGGATAGGATCACCCCGCCGCCGCGAACCGTGAGGAGCTGAGCGTCATTGCGCTGCACGAGGCCGGTCATGCCGTGGCCTGCCGCCTGCTTCAGCCGCGCCATCGCCTGGAGCGTATCAGCATTCTTCCCGCGTCCAACGGCGCGGCTGGCTATAATCTCTCCATTCCCGAGGAAAAAATGCTGCCCACACGCGAAAGTTTGTGCGCGCAGCTTCAAGTGCTGCTGGCAGGACGCGCCGCCGAACAGCTACTGGCCGGCGACAATCAATTAAGCGCCGGAGCCACCGACGATCTGACGCGCGCCACCGAGCTGGCCTCCGCCATGGTGCTTGATCTGGGGCTGATCGGCCATCCCGCCGTGTCGCTGCGAACGCTGGCCAAAAGCACAAACGCTCTTTCCGGTGAAGCCGGCGCGCTGATTACGCGCCGGCTGGCCGATTGCTATCAGGCCGTCACACAGCTTTTGTCAAACAACGCCACGCTTCTTGAGACGCTGAGCAAGCAGCTGCTCCGCAGTGAAGCGCTGAACGCTTCGGAAATAGACGCCTTCTTTGCCGAGCACTTGGCCGCCTGAACCAAGATCAATTCGCCCATTTAAGGCACTGCCCAAGGCTTTCATCGCTTCGCCAGAGCCATTTTTTCATAATCTCCGATTCAGGGATGAACTCCATAACACGCGCCAAAGCCATTTTCATAACCCCAGTTCAACGGTGCAATCTATAGCAACGCTTCAGCAAACAAAAAACAGGCCTCCCGCCCATCGGGCAGCCTGTTTTTAAGCCGATTTTATTCCTTTCGGCCGTCAGCAGTCGGTATAGGTGTAGACCTCGCCGCACTCAAAATAAGCGCACGGAATATCGGGATAGAGGCTGGTCAGCTCGTCGGCCAGATAGCGCATCCCATCGCGCTCGGAGCCGATATGCCCCAGAATCAACAGCGCCTTGCGGTAGCCCAGCTGCGCCGCATCCCGCGCGTATTCGCCCAGCATCCATTCGCAGGCCTCGCCGGTCATGACGATTTCGCTTTCGGGGCTTTTCAGCTCCTCAAACACGCCACCCGGCGTGCCAAACATTCCCGTCACCCGGGTGCAGAGCGCATCGGCCGCACCGCAGACGCGAATGTGGCGAATCCCCGTTTCCCGCTCAATGTGCGCGGCCAGCTGCCGGGGCGTCATGGGCGTATTGAGCCGCAGACGCACGCAGTCAAAGCCGGGAATATCCTCGATTTGTGCATCCAGCTTCATATACTTCAGCTCACCGGCCACAATGGTATCGGGCTTGGTGGCGTGCGCATGATCGTGATGGCGGTATATCGTCAAGCCGCTTTCTTCAATCAGGGCGCGCTTTTCGTTCTCGATTTTCTCGTCGGAATGCACATCCATGTGATTGTAGTAGGTCGGCTCATGCACGATCAGCAGATCAGCGCCCCACTGCGCCGCGCGCTGAACCAGTTCGGGCGTGGCAAACATCGAGACGGCGATCTTCTTCACATCTTTGTCGAGCGAACCGGCTTTGAGCGTATCGCAGGTGTTTTCGTATTCCCCGCCGGCCTGCGCAAACAGCGCGTTCATGATTTCACAGGCTTTCATGGCCTATCCTCCTCATACGTCCTGACGACGCTTTTTCTCACATAGCACAAAGCGGGACAACGTAGCGCGTCTCCCGCTTTTATGATTGACCCTTAGAGCAGAATGACGCCGGCCTCCTCGGCAAGACGGCGTGTGTTCTCATCCCAGATCGAGGCCTGAACCTCACCAATGTGTGCCTTACCCAGAATCAGCATGCACAAACGGGACTGGCCGATACCTCCACCAATGGTCAGCGGCAGGCGTCCCTCCAGCAGCTCCTTGTGGAAGGGCAAATCGCGCCGATTATCGCAACCGGCCTCACGCAGCTGCCGATCCATGGCCTCCGGATCAACGCGGATGCCCATCGACGAAATTTCAATCGCCTGCTGAAGCACCGGGTTGTAGAACATGATGTCGGCGTTCAGCGTCCAGTCGTCATAGTCAGGCGCACGTCCGTCATGCCGTTCGCCCGAGCGCAGTTTGCCGCCGATTTGCAGAATGCAGGCCGTCATGTGC
>CAYOTH010000400.1:0-2105 GCA_964406835.1 uncultured Oscillospiraceae bacterium | reverse complement strand
CATCTGCACCGTAGACAAAAGCGCGTCCAGCCCATCCAGCTGCGAAGCGCTGATCGGAAGACCAATGACCGGCAGCACCGTGTTGGCCGCCAGCGCACCAGCCAGATGCGCTGCCTTGCCGGCCGCGGCAATCAGCACGCCAAAGCCGTTTTCCTCGGCGTTCCTGGCAAATTCCGCCGCCTCAACGGGCGTTCTGTGCGCCGAAATGATTCTCATCTCAAAGGGAATGCCCAGTTCACGAAGCGTAAGCGCCGCGCTCTTGACCTTGCCCAGATCGCTGTCGCTCCCCATCACAATGGCTGCTTTTTTCATGGCGTCCTCCTAATTCACGAACATTGAAGCCTGTTACATTTTTTATTATACACATTTTTCACACGTGAATCAACAATATTCTTGTAAACCGACGCAAATTCCCGCGCGCCCGCCGCTTCGGCTTCCCGCGCCCAGTCTCCTGCTTTTCGGCGGCTCATTTTGATTTTTATTCATTCACTGCGTGCTTTTTGGCGTTTTTTTACTCATTTTGTATTTCGCAGCTGCGTAAAAATTCACTTCAGATTCAAAACCCGTAAAAATCGACGCGTTAATTTTCCGTTTTTCAGCCGCCAAAGGCTTCGCCGCCATTTCCGAACATTCGTAGCTTCCCTAAGCCCATTGTCTTTCAATAGGTCCATTTTTATGCAGCTGTCCCTGTATAGCCCTGTCAGACAGCGCCTTTTTACGAAAGTTCGCCTTTGTTCTCCGGCTCCAGTATAAACGACCTGAAAGCTTCGATTTGCGCCGTGTCCAGGCCGCAGCCCCGAACATGTGCCTCCGCCTTTTCGCAAAGCGTTTCGCCCGGCAACGCTTCAAAGGCCTGCATAAAGCCCTGCCAGAGCGCCGAATTTCTCGAGCGCACGCCCCAAATAGAGAGCGTGGTGATTTCGTAATCGTCGATCAGATCGCCGCGCGTCATCCCCAGGAGCGCGCCCAGCAAAAAGGCCAGCGTGCCAGTTCGGTCTGCGCCGCCCCAGCAGTGAAAATAGATCGGATAGTTGTCCTTATTAAACAGGAACTCAAACATGGCCCGCGCCTGCTGCGGGTGTTCAAACCACGCGGCATAGGGCGTAGCCGGCACATTAAGATAGCGCCCCTGATAAACATCGCGCACCTCTTCGGTTTCGCCCCGCAGATCCAGCACCGAGCGAATGCCCAGAACCTCCCGCATGGTTTGAAGGCCGCGCTCGGTCACGGTGACATGGGCGTTCATTTCGCTGCCCCGATAGAGCAGTCCCTGCCGGATACGCCGCCCCGATTCCATTTTCCAGCCGCCGCCATCGCGCACATTCGTCATGCCCTCCACGCGTATAAAACGCGGAAAGTCATAGGCCGTCTCGAAAAAGGAAACCTCTGAAGCTTCCCCGCCGCTTAAAACGCGCCAGTAATAACGCCGTCCGCCTTTGAAATTATCCATCACGCACGCGCCTGCCCCCGCCTGAACGCGTGCTGTTTCAAAGCCCACGCTTTCCGAGAGCTGAACGCAGCCCGAGCGCGCTCCTTCCCATTCAAAGTACACGGCACGGGAAAAGCTGGCGTCTTTCTCCGTTTCCCGGTTCAGCTTCAGGTAGTCGAAGGCCTCCGCGCTCATCGAGGCACGATCGGCCTGAAAAAAAGGCGCGCTGGCTGTCGGTCAGCAGAGAAACGATCTGTCCACGCCGCGTCTGTTTCAGAACAATCATCCTTTTTTCCAGCTCTCCATTCATTGATTGCTTTTCTTCATCATAGCACAAACTTCGCCATTCGTAAAGAGATTTTTAATCACATTTCCATAGAACGTAGCCTTGCCCAAGTTCCAATGGACTAACGAATATCCTGTTTGAGGGAAAATCCGCTATCCGTCCCCTATAAAGCCCCCAACAGGCTTATGAGCATGACGAAGGAACAGTCCAAGCCTTATAAAAGCTTATCGCCTGAACTCGCCAGTCAAGAGAGCCGCGAAAGCATGGCAAACTGAGCTTTTATAGCGTCTCTTCGTCTGACAGCAAAAAAACCATTCTCCGACTGAATCGGAGAATGCAGCCTGTCAAAAAAGGTCGCAAAAAGCGGCCTTTTCTGATATAATAGAGGCG
>CAYOTH010000399.1:0-2123 GCA_964406835.1 uncultured Oscillospiraceae bacterium | reverse complement strand
GAGTAGCGAGGAATTGAAGCACACGGACAGCACGCTCTCGCTGGCCTGCATGATGAAGGCGGCCAGGCCCAGCGCAATGCAGGGCGGCAGCAGCTTGAGGCCCGAAATAAGGTTCTTTTTACGGATGCGCAGCATGGTCTTGCGGCCGCACAGAAAGGCAATCACCCACAGGCAGGACAGCCCCTGCGAAATGACCGTGGCCAGCGCCGCGCCGCGAACACCCATATCAAAGACGAAAATGAACAGCGGATCCAGCGCAATATTGACCAGTGCGCCGATCAGCACCGTCAGCATACCGGCCGTTGCAAAGCCCTGCGCGGTAATAAAGGCGTTCAGGCCCAGCGTCAGCTCGACAAAAACCGTACCCAGCGCATAAATGCCCATGTACGACGTAGCATACTCAATGGTGTTTTCGCTGGCGCCGAAAAGCAGCAAAAGATCCCTATTCCAAATGAGCATAATCGCCGTCAGCACGGCCGAAATGGCCACCTGCATCGTCATGCAGCCGCCCAGAATGCGTTCGGCCGAATCAATGTCCCCGCGTCCCATGCTGATGGAAGCGCGCGGCGCGCCGCCGGAGCTGACGAACGTTGCAAAGGCCGATACGATGATAATCAGCGGCATACACACGCCCATGCCGGTCAGCGCCAGACTACCGTCACCGGGCATGTGGCCGATGTAAATGCGATCAACGATGTTGTACAGCATGTTGACTAGCTGCGCAATGACCGTCGGAACAGCCAGCTTGAGCATCAGCTGCCCGATCGGTTCGGTTCCCAGAAATGTCTTGTCCTTCTGCATGGTCGCACCCTTCTTTATTCCTTTATTCTCCCATTCAAATGCCTAAGTCAGGTTTTCTTCAAACACAGTCAGGCAGTGAACAAACGTCTTGAGCTCCTCCTCGCTCAGGCCGCGCGTCATTCGCGCCAGAAATTCGCGCTGAAGCCCGCGCCCTTGTTCAATCAGCGCCGCCGATTTTTCCGTGCAACGCAGACAGTGCTTGCGCCGATCGCCTTCTACCGCACAGCGCTCGACATACCCTGCCTTCGCCAGCTGCTCGACATACAGCGAGACAATGCTCGGCTTCATGGCCAGACAGGCACAGATGGCGCTGGCCGTGTCATAGCCGGGATTGTTGGCCAGAAACATCAGAATAACCACAGCGCCCAGGGACAGCTTGCTCTGCGCGCACAGTGGCTATCGCCTCAACATAGGCATCCTTGAGATGGGCCGTATGCCCGTACAGCGCTCCAGCCGTCAACATGACGTTTCTCCCCTTTTCGTTCAATTTTGAACATTCCAATTTTAGCTTAGTCTCTTGAGCGCTGTCAACCGTGAACGCTTCTTTTAACGAAAATACCTTGATTGCCGCACGGCTCTCTGCCACGCGGACAGTATTCAAAAAACAAACTCCGGTCTATCACCCTTCTATAGACCGTAGTCTGTTTCTTCAGTTTTCGTAATACTGCGCCTGAGCCGTCCACAGGGCGTGATACTTGCCCGCCTCATCGGCCAGCAGCGCCTCATGGGAGCCCACCTGCACGACACGTCCGCCATCAAAAACGGCGATTTGATCGCAGAATCGACAGGAAGCCAAGCGATGACTGATGTAAACCGCCGTCTTGTCGCCCGAAATGGCATTGAAATTGGAATAGACCTCGTATTCGGAGATCGGATCCAGCGCAGCGGTGGGTTCATCCAGCAGAATGAATGGCGCATCCTTGTACAGCGCCCGGGCCAGCGCGATTTTCTGCGCCTCGCCCCCGGAGAACTCCACGCCGTTTTTGTCGTAATCCTTATAAAGGAAGGTATTCACGCCCTCGGGCAACGTCCTGAGCCGATCGCCGAAGTTGGCCTTTTCAAGACACTCTCGAACGCGTACCTCGTCAAAATTGCCCGACGAGGCCACCACCTGCCCCAGTTTAAACGAAAAAAGCTTGAAATCCTGAA
Organism: uncultured Oscillospiraceae bacterium; assembly: GCA_964406835.1. GTDB lineage: Bacteria > Bacillota > Clostridia > Christensenellales > Aristaeellaceae > Firm-10. The sequence goes on along the minus strand of CAYOTH010000399.1, from coordinate 173 downwards.
AGACCACGGAAAACAGCGACATGTATTCGTCGTAATCATATTTGCGAATGTCTACGCCGTTGAGGCGAATCTCGCCCTCCGTGGGGTCATACAGACGACAAAGCAGCTTGATGAAGGTTGTTTTGCCGCTGCCGTTCATGCCGACCACTGCCAGCTTTTCCCCGATTTTAAAC
>CAYOTH010000398.1:0-2130 GCA_964406835.1 uncultured Oscillospiraceae bacterium | reverse complement strand
GATTGGCACCCACGGGCGGCTATGTGGCCGGACGCAAGGATCTGGTCGAGCTGGTGTCCTACCGCATGACCTCGCCGGGCATAGGCGCGGAGGTCGGTTCCTACGCGGGCAGCTATCAGCCGTTCTATCAGGGCCTGTTCGAGGCGCCGCATGTCGTTATGCAGGCGGTCAAAACGGCCATACTGGCGGCGGCTATTTTCTCCAAGCTGGGCTACAGTGTCAATCCGGCTTACGACGAGCCCCGCACGGACATCATTCAGGCCATTCGCTTTGAGGACGAGCAGAAGCTGATCGCTTTCATTCAGGGCATTCAGGCGGCATCTCCGGTGGACAGCGATGCCGTTCCGGAGCCCTGGCCGATGCCCGGCTATCAGGACAAGGTTATCATGGCGGCCGGCACGTTCGTTTCCGGCGCGTCCATTGAGCTGAGCGCCGATGCGCCGGTGCGTCCGCCGTATATCGTTTACATGCAGGGCGCGTTGACTTATTCGCATGGCCGCTGCGGCCTTGAAGGCGCGCTGCAAACCATGCTCGACCGCGGCCTGATTGCGCTCTGATTTTTGGTTGACTCTATAAGAAAACAGCCTGCCTCGTCGTTTTTGCGGCGAAGCAGGCTGCTATCAAAAACTCTTATAATTTAAAATTCGCGGTACAGGCCGATGACGCGTCCCAAAACGGTCACTTCATCGGCGTAAATGGGATCCATGGAAGCATTTTCAGGCTGGAGACGAACGCGATCCGGTTCATAGAATATGCGCTTGACTGTGGCTTCGTCATCAATCATGGCGACGACAATCTGGCCGTTGTCGGCATTTCTCTGCGCGCGGACGATGACGATATCGCCGCTGAGTATACCGGCTTCGATCATGCTTTCGCCTTCGACGCGCAGGGCAAAGGCTTCGTCGTCGGTACCGATCAGCCCACCGGGCATGACCAGTTCGTCTTCGATGTTTTCCTGCGCCAGGATCGGAAGACCGGCTGTCACTTTGCCGACAAGAGGCACGATGCGGCCCTTCGGGCTGTCGCACAATTCAAGCGCGCGCGGCTTGGTGGCATCGCGGTGAAGCGCGCCCATCTTTTCAAGCTCCTGCAAATGAGCGTGGACGGATGACGTCGATTTAAAACCGACGGCTTGACAGATTTCGCGCACAGACGGGGGATAACCCTTATTTTGAATTTCATCGCGAATAAAGGCGAGAATCTTCGCCTGGCTTTCCTCTCTGGACATTCTCATAACAATACGGCACCTCCATGACATAAGTATATCATGATAAATCATTGACGTCAAATGAACAATCGCCAAATTGTGCGATTTAACATTTGAAAAAGCGAAAGGCGGCAACCAAAATGGAAAAACAGCGATGCGTTCTAGACGAAACCAAATGGTGCGACGAATGTGGCGATTGTGAGCGCTGCGATCTGGATCCCAACAAAATCTGCGACAACTGCATGAAATGTCTTGGCTCTAACGGCGCTGATTATCTGGCCATCGAAATTGACGATATCGTCGAATCCGAAAGCGACAAGACCTGAAAAAGCCGATTGAGCCGCAAAATCAGCTCAGCGGGGCATGGTGGCTCATGCCATCAACACTTCGCAAAAGAAAACTTTTGCGAAGTGTTGATGGTCAAAAAGCAGCTTTTCTGTTATAATGAAGCTGAAACAGCCTTAAAAAGCCCCCAATCACGGATTTGACGAGCCGGGACTTTCATTAAGGCTTTAAGGAGGTTTTTATGGCGGATCCCATAACGTATGTTGAATCACGCGATCGCAAAAACACTTTGCTGATTCGCGAGTTTCTGCGCGAGCTACCCGACAACTGCGCGGATTTTATGCGCTATCTTGAGCCGACGACCACGCCCATGACGCGCGTGGCTTATCTGCGCGATCTCAAGCTGTTCTTTCGGTATTTGACCAGCGAGGTTCCCGAGTTTGCCGATCTGGCTGTGACGGCCATTCGAGATCAGGATCTGGAGCGCGTAACCGGTCGCCATGTCGCCCTGTACAATGATTATCTGACCCTCTATATTCGCAATGACGAGCGCGAAGAAACCAACAGCGATATCAGCAAAATGCGCAAGCTGGCCTCTCTGCGCAGCTACTTTAAATTCTTATTCAAGAATAACAGGG
>CAYOTH010000397.1:0-2133 GCA_964406835.1 uncultured Oscillospiraceae bacterium | reverse complement strand
TATTTCGGCTACTCTCCGGAAGAAATTCAGACCGATAATGGTTCTGAGTTTGCGTATACTCAAAATACAAAGCGCGAGCATCCGCTGGATATACTTTGCAGAAAACTGCATATCCGCCACAAAAGGATTCGCCCCAAAACGCCCTGGCACAACGGCAAGGTGGAACGCAGCCATCGCTTCGATCAGGAACGTTTCTACAATTTCCTCCGTTTCTATTCCTACGATGACCTGCTGCTTCAGATGAAGCGCTATCTCTACCGCTCGAATCGTATCCCCATGGCCGTCCTCGGCTGGCGCTCCCCCTGTTCTATGCGCGCCCTCCTCTCGGCCGCCGCCAAGTGAAGCCGCTCGGGCTACGCCCTCCCGGCTTCACTTGCACATCCCTTCACGATTTCTTTCGTTCTTTTTCGGTCTCACATCATTGACTAATGAACACTTTTTTGTCAGTCAGTTTTTATATCAGCTCCCGCGTCCGGCTCGCCAGATACAGCGGGATGTTCGTGATTGCGCCGTCCCGGCGATACCCGCGCTTCGAAAAGCGCAGCGCGTGCTCGGGATGCTTCTCGGCAATATATCGCTTCTTTCAATCCACGCCCCGCAAGGGAGCGACAAAGCTCCAACGCCCCTCATTCATACGGCACCAATCTTGGCCTCCACGGGAAAACACATTTTTCAGCATTTTTCAAACGCTTTTTGCACATTTTTCCGGCTTTTCAGCTCATTGTGCGCACATTATTCCGTCTCGTCAGATTTTCCCGCTGATGACGTCCGCCAGCACGCCCGCCGCAATATCCTTCAGCAGCCCCATCCCGGCCAGCCCTGCGCGGCGCGCCAGTGCCTCAAGACGGCTCGCCGCCGTATCGGCCTGCCCGGTCGCAATGTATTTCTCGGCCTCGGCCAGACCTTCGCGCGTGGGCAGCATATGCGTCCGGATCACGCCGCGCACCCTGTCGGCGCGCGTTTCCTTTGGCGGCTCGATCACCAGTCCGCAGATCAGCCCTTCATTCTGCAGCTTAATCAGCGCCGCCCTGAAGGCCTGCTCGTCGATCTCCAGTGTCCGATTGGTCACGTTATCCATGCAGGGGATATCGCGCTGGTATTCGGCGTAGATCGCCAGCAGCACCTGCAATTTTACGTCGATGTTATGCGCGTCCGCCATTCAGGCCGCCTCCCCTTCCGTTCACCGTACAGCCTGCAACTCAAGTGCAATAGGTAATCTCCACCTCGTCCCAGATGTCCGTCAGCCGCTCGCCGTCAATGATGTAGCCGTCCAGCATGGCCTGAGCATTCGGGAAAACAGCCTTGTTCGCTTCGGTTACCTGCTCGCCAATCAGTGCCCCCTCTGGATACCAGCCCAGCACGGTCAGGTGCTTCCCGCGAACGTCAAACATGATGTCCGCGCCAAATTCAACGTGGTCAATGAATTCACTTCGGGTCATAATAGTTCACACCTCTCTGAATGATGTCGGCATTTTGCAGGAGCTCGGCTTCTGTCAGCGGACAGGGTAATGCGTGTGCATTTTTCTTGTTCGGGTTAAAAATGTGCTTGTGTGCGCCTGTAGGATGCGTTTCTCTGAATCCATGATCCGAAGTATCGTAATCAATAAGGGCTCTGCCCCCAATCCCATAGACGCGTCTCTGCAATACATTGCCCGCATTGTCCACCTTATCGGAAATCGATAGAGCCTCGGACATAAAAGGCAATCCGTTTTGCAGCTTATTGTTGTTCAGAATCCGGCGGTTCTTCATCATGTCGTCCCATGAGTCTATTGTACCGTCTTTCTCCTGGAATGTCAATGGAATCTTCCGGCCGAGCGCCACCCCGCACACGCATCCCTTGTGCAGCGGCGGCTTGAGCGTGGTCACCGTCCGCCCGTTCAGGCGCGTGCATATTTTGCAGCAGCCAGGCGCGCTCTGCCATGTGCTCATGTAGCCCGCCGCGCGGTAGCCTGCCACGAGCGCCTCGTTCGCCGCCAGAGCGCGCTCATATTTGGCCATGTTGCCCGCCCGGTCGCGCCCCCAGCCGCTCGCGCGCCTCGCTGTAATAGCGCTCGGCAAAAGCCCTCTATCCCTGTCCGCGCTTGGCTCTTGACAGCGGCGCGACAAATCGCTATAATCAATACGGCACAGCTT
>CAYOTH010000396.1:0-2140 GCA_964406835.1 uncultured Oscillospiraceae bacterium | reverse complement strand
CTGCCATACTGAGCTATGTAATCCTCGTAGAGCGAATCATCAACTTTCAAAGAGAGATTGTATGTTCGGGCGACGGTTTCAAAGAGCGCATCAAACAGCTTCTTGGCGCCGGCAGAATAATCCTTGCGGGCAAAATCCGGTTCGAGGTCGTCAAAGAGCAGGTCGTCCAGATCGCCGGCAGTGATGTAATCCTGAAGGCCCTTGCCCTGAAGCAGCCAGTAGTCGTCATCGTCGATGGCCATGACCAGCAGAAGTCCGTTGTTCTTTTCGGAGCCAATGCCCCAGTCATTGAAGATCGAGTAGGCGTAGTCCTCAATGGCGGTATGGCCGGTGCTGTTGACGGTGACAATGACAATCTGCGCGCCGCAGGCCTTGTAAAGCGCGTCGTTGTTGAGGATGATATGTCCCTCGGTCGCTTCGTCAAGCACATTCGCGCTGTCATTGACATAGAAATCGTCGGTCGGCTCAAGGGAGGATGCTGCGGCCAGAGCCGGGAACGCCGTTAAAAGCAGCATCAGGGTCAGCGTGAGAAAACGTTTGAGCTTCACAGCCGCAATCAGTCCTTTCTGGGTCGAGCGCGTTGGCGGTGTATGCGCGCGTTATTCAAACAGTTCGGCGTCGTCAATGCGGCGCAGAGAGCCAATCAGGGCGGCGGGAAAGCCGTCCTTTTCCTCGTTGAAAGCGCGGGCGACATCGTTGTAGCCGTCATGGGAAATGCGCAATAGCGCCGAGGAAAAGTTCTTGTATTTGTAGCGGAAATCGTCTGCGTCGGTTTCGGAGAGCGCCAGGTTGGAAGCATAGGAATAAAGATCCTCGACGGCCGAGGTCAGCGTTTGTCCGGCATCATAGCGCTCGCCAATGGTCTGAGCGCTTTCCAGTGCGGCAATGGCGCTGGTGACGGCCTCTGTCTTGGCTGGATCGATGCCCTCGGTGTTGGCGACGATGCTGTTCATAACCACAGCGTTGTCGATCATTTCCCGCTGTTCAGCCGCAATGCTTTCCGAGGAGGCGAAAAAGGCGTTGCGAACGGCTTTTTCCTGGCGGGAGAGCGCGTTGCCGCCGCCAAGAAGCAGCGAGCCGACAATGGTCAAAGCCAGCACAGCGTGGGCAACGGGCCGGTTTTCAGTGAATTTCATGATGGCATCCTTTCAAAGCTGATCGCTGTGTCGTTAATCGATGTTCATTTCGAGCATCTTTTTGCGCAGCTGATCTTCGATGTTGGCCAGCTCTTTTTCAGCATCGCGGCGCTTCTGACGGCCGGATTTCTGAATTTCGAGCACTTCGTCCATGGTCTGGATGAGCTTGGCATTGGTTTCGGTCAGCGTCTCGATATCGATGACGCCGCGCTCGCTTTCCCGGGCGATTTCCACGCTGCCCATGCGCAGCTTTTCGGCGTTGCTCTTGAGCAGATCGTTGGTCAGGTCGGTCACGGAGCGCTGAGCTTCCAGCGCACTTTGGGAATGCTGAAGGCCCAGAGCCAGCACCATCTGGCTCTTCCACAGCGGAATGGTGTTGACGATGGTGGACTGAATCTTTTCGGCCAGCACCTGATTGTTGTTTTGCAGCAGGCGAATCTGCGGGGCCATCTGAATGGCGACGTTGCGCGTCAGCTCCAGATCATAAAGCTTCTTTTCGAAGCGCTCGGCCTGCGCAGCCAGGTCGCTGGCCGCCTGAGCATCCTCGGGTAGGCCGGATTGCTGGGCCTTGGCGCGGGCTTCGGCCAGGGTACTGGCGCGGAAGGATTCCAGAGCCTGCTTACCTGCGGCGATGTACATGGACAATTCTTTAAAGTAGGTCAGGTTCATATCGTAGAGCTGATCCATCGTGGCGATGTCCTTGAGCAGCTGAACCTGATGGCTTTCCAGCTCGTTGACCAGCCTGTTGACGTTGACTTCTACGTCATCATAGCGATTTTTGAGCAGCTGAACCTTATCGACCTTCTGGCGCAGGAAACCGAAAAAGCCCTTCTTTTCCTCGGAATCGACGCTGAAGGAGCGTAGCTCGGTCACCAGACCGGCGATCATATCGCCCACCTCGCCCAGATCCTTGCTGCGCACGTTGTTGAGCGCCGTATCGGAGAAGGAGGCGATGTTCTGCTGCGTGCCTGCGCCGTACTGGAAGACCAGCGACGAATTGGTAA
>CAYOTH010000395.1:0-2150 GCA_964406835.1 uncultured Oscillospiraceae bacterium | reverse complement strand
AATCAATACGGCACAGCTTTATAAAGAACGCTTCGCCCGCTCTGTCGTTTGGCGCGAAGCCAGCTTTTTCAAAAGGAGACGTCTTTTTATGAAACCGGTCTGTATTATTGTGGGCGCCGGCGATTTTTACGAGGGCAGCGCGCCGCTCTCGCCCCGAAGCGACGATTACGTCATCGCCGCCGATGCCGGTTATGCCACGCTTGAGCATTTGGGCGTGCGCATCGACGAGGTGATCGGCGATTTTGATTCCATGGGCCGCGTCCCCGCACACCCGAAGTTGCAGTGTTTGCCGGTTGAAAAGGACGATACAGACATGCTCTACGCCCTGCGCGTGGGGCTTCGACGCGGCTATACGTCCTTCAGGCTCTATGGCGGCGTGGGCGGACGGCTCGATCACACGCTGGCCAACCTGCAATGCCTCGCCTGGCTGGCGCATCAGGGCTGCCGCGGCGTCCTGTATGACAAAGACTGCGTGATCACCGCCCTACACAATGACGTGCTGCGCTTAAAGCCGCTCAAGGAGGGCGTAGTTTCAGTCTTTGCTCAGGGCGGAACGGCGCAGGGTGTTTCCTTGTCCGGCCTTCAATATGAGCTGGACAACGCCGAGTTGAAGGGCGATTTCCCGCTCGGTGTCAGCAATGCGCTCATATGCCGCCGTGCCGAGATTCGCGTTGAAAACGGCACGCTGATCGTCTGCTGTCCCCACGGCGCGCTCGAAGAAAACTGACACAAAAGAATATCGCGCACAAATCCCACGCCCCCGTCGAACAGGCGGTTTGCCCATCTTTAGAAGGGCTTCTCGCCTGTGGATGCCTGCCGAAGAGGGCATCCGGCGCATGAGCAATCACAGTCTTCTTCCTTATGCCTTCTTGATTCCCCGGGAAAGTCCCTTTAGCCTGAGGCGTCCTGCCATTTTTTTAGCCCTGTTGAACCGGGGCTAATTCTGCTTTCGGCACGCAAAAAGCCGGAGGTTTCCCTTTATGGGATGCCCCCGGCTTTTACTGTATTTATGAAGCTTTTTCGATCATCAGCGATAAAGCGTGACCGGGCCTTCCAGGCCGGGACGGTTCATCGCCACAAACGGCGAGAACTGATCGCGCACGCGGCGAGCCAGCGTCGTTGAAACGACGATTTCGAGCGTGTTATCGCCCGATCGGCCCAACCCCGCCACATTAAAGCGGAAGGGCGCGCAGATGCGGCGACCCGCCTCCTGGCCATTGACAAAAACCTGCGCCGAATCGCCCACGCCGTCCAGTTCAAGCGCCTGTACCCCGGCAAGGTTCTGCACATGCGCCGTATAGCGAATACGGCCCGCAAAATCCCAGCGATCCTTTTCGACCGTGCGCAGCGGACTGTTCTCGGTCAGCAGTTCGTAGCGGCTCATATCCTCGCAATCGGCCAGCTCAATCGTCCAGCCCGTTTCAAGCGCCTCACCCTGAAGCACCGGCTCAGCCTGCGCCTCGGCCGTTTCGCCGTCAAAGGCCAGCACCACCGATTCATACGGCGAAAGCGACACGGCCACGCGGCCATCAGCCGCCGCCCCCTGCCGGACGCTGCCGCCCAGCCAATCAATCTGCTTAAAGCCGCCCGAAACAGGCAGCTTCACCACCGTTTCGGCCCGCGTGTCCGTCGCCTCGTTAAAGAGCATAAACACAGTCGTTCCGTCTTCGCGCACAAGGTGCATGATGCGCAGCAGCGGGCAGGGCGTCTCCAGCGTCACATCGGCCAGACCGCGCGCCGTCAACTCGCCGGAAAGCGCGTTCAGCGGCACGCTCTTCATCGGCGCGCCCGGTATATCCTCGCCCACGCCGATCACAGCGATGCCGTTTTCCTGAAGCACGCGCAGCCCCTCCAGCACAAACGGCGGGAGATATCCGGCCTGCGGCACAACCAGCGCATCATAGACGCCGTTGCCAATCACCCAATGCCCGTCACGGAAAGCAGGCGCCTTCAGCTCGTCAGCCGGAATGATGTCAAAATCCAGCTGATGATCGAGCAGCTCGACCGCCGGGTCGTCATTGAGCATACAGCCCTTGCCGGCCCACTCGGCCTCAGCATGATACAAAAGTGCCACCCGGGCGATGCGGTTGCCGTGCAGCAGCGTGCTCATGGCGTTGGTATAGCGCATCAGCTTGACGAACGCCTCGAAC
>CAYOTH010000394.1:0-2153 GCA_964406835.1 uncultured Oscillospiraceae bacterium | reverse complement strand
GCCGCGCACTGGTCGAGGAAATGAAACAGCTCGGCATTGAAGACGCCTTTCAGGATGAGCACGGCTATATCTATGGCACGCTGCCCGCCAATGTCGACGGCCAGCCGGTGATCGGCCTGATCGCGCATATGGACACAGTGGCCGACGCGCCCGCCATGCCGATGAAGGCGCACATCGTCAAAAACTATCAGGGCGGCGACATCGCCATGAATGAAAGCGGCGCGCCCGTGCTGAGTCCCGCCGTCTATCCGCATCTGAACGCCTGCGTGGGCAAGGATCTGCTGATCACCGACGGACGCACGCTGCTGGGCGCGGACGACAAGGCCGGCATCGCCGAGATTATCACGCTCGTCGAAGAGCTGAACGCGCATCCCGAAATCAAGCACGGCGCGATTCGCATCGGCTTTACGCCGGATGAGGAAATCGGCCGCGGCGCGGATCTGTTCAACGTGCCGCTCTTCGGCGCGGATTTCGCCTACACCATGGACGGCGGCGCGCTGCCCGAGCTTGAATACGAAAACTTCAATGCCGCCAGTGCCAGCATCACCATCAACGGCATCAACATTCATCCCGGCGGAGCCAAGAACATGATGAAAAGCGCCCTGCTGATCGCCGCCGAGCTGATCGATATGCTGCCCCCCGCCGAAACACCCGCGCATACCGCAGGCCGCGAGGGCTTCTACCACCTGACCGAAATGAGCGGCGTCGTTGAAAAGGCAACGCTTCATTATATTATCCGCGATCACGACAAGGCCGTCTTTGCCGCGCGCAAACAGACCATGCGCCGCATCGTCGATTATCTCAATGCCCAATACGGCGAAGGTACCGTTGAACTGGACATGAAGGACAGCTACTACAACATGATTGACGTGCTCAAGGATCATATGGACGTCGTAGAGCGCGCCCGTGAAGCGCTGCGAGCCACTGGCTATGAGCCGATCGACGATCCCATTCGCGGCGGCACCGACGGCGCACGCCTCTCCTTCATGGGCCTGCCCTGCCCCAATCTGCCCACCGGCGGCGCAAACTACCACAGCCGCTTTGAATACATCCCCCTGCAGGATATGGACGAAGCCGTCGCCATGCTGCGCCACCTCGTCGAAGCCCGCTAAACACAGCCAAGCCCATCTTTCTATTCGGAAAGCTTTTTTCGAAGAAAGAGGGCTATTTATATTGGTGTATTGATTCATGCTGTAAAACATTGAACGCCTCAATCTTTGCGCTGAACCAACCGCTCGAAACGCTTTCGACGAGCAGATGATGAGTCTGGGGCTGCAAGAAAACTAAACCGCGGCCTCACTCCCTCTAAAATCAGGAGCAAGGCCGCGTTATTCAACGTTTTTGGCAACGGGGCTTATTTTTTGCCCGTTTCTCGGAAAGATACTCCGGCGCACAGGCCGTTTGCGCTTTGATAAAGTGCTTTACGATTCAAGATTGCCTATAGCCTCGACCGGCTCGGGCAGCGCCTGCTCAAAGGCCAGATGGCCATCCACAACCGACATGCGCACCCGTTCGCCCAAGCGAATGGAGCCGCCAAGCAGCTCATCGCTGAGCGCATCCTCCACCAGACGCTGTATGGCGCGGCGCAAAGGACGCGCGCCGTAAAGCGGGTCGTAGCCTTCCTCGGCCAGCAGCGCGACCGCTTCCGGTTCGACCTCCAGCTCGACGCCCTGCGCGCTCAGGCGAGCTCGGATATCCGTCAGCATCAGCGCGGCAATGCGCTCGATATCCGCGCGTTCCAGCTCATGGAAGACAATCATCTCGTCCACGCGGTTAATAAACTCAGGCCGGAAGACCTGCTTGACCTCTGCCATAATGCTTTCCTTCATGGCTTCGTAACTCTTAGCTGTATCATTCGAGCCGCCAAAGCCCATGGTGCGCTGCTTTTTGATGGTATGTGCGCCGGCATTGCTGGTCATAACGATGACGGTGTTCTTGAAATCCACAACGCGACCCTGTCCGTCGGTCAGGCGGCCGTCCTCAAGGATTTGCAGCAGCACATTAAAGACATCGGGATGCGCCTTTTCCACCTCGTCAAAGAGCAGCACGCTGTAAGGCTTTCTGCGCACCTTTTCGGTCAGCTGGCCGCCCTCATCAAAGCCGACATAGCCGGGCGGCGAACCGATCATGCGCGAAACGGTGTGCTTTTCCAT
>CAYOTH010000393.1:0-2168 GCA_964406835.1 uncultured Oscillospiraceae bacterium | reverse complement strand
TTCCCCAAGCTGATTTATGTGCTTGAGGACGATAACATTCATGAAGGCGATGAATACTATTATCTGACGGAGCTGGCCGCCCGTTGCACGGCGCGCCGCATGGTGCCCGATTACATCTCCGAAAAGAAGATGCGCGAGCTGAAGGTTGACAAAAATGGCGAGGGCCATTGCTATACCTGCATGGGTTGCCGCAGCTTCCTGACGCCCTATGTGGACGAAAATGGCCAGCCGAAATATTATGGCCGATTCAATCAGGGCGTTGTGACCATCAATCTGGTGGATGTGGCGCTCTCCTCCGGCGGGGATTACGATAAGTTCTGGCAGATTTTCGCAGATCGTCTGGAGCTGTGCCACAGAGCGCTTCTGTGCCGCCATGAGCGGCTGAAGGGCACTCTCTCCGATGCGGCGCCTATCCTTTGGCAGCACGGCGCGCTGGCCCGTCTGAAGCAGGGAGAGCCGATTGACAAGCTGCTCTATGGTGGCTATTCGACCATTTCGCTGGGCTATGCCGGGCTTTACGAGTGCGTCAAGTACATGACCGGAAAGAGCCATACCGATCCCGAGGCGACGCCCTTTGCGCTCAAGGTCATGGATCGCATGAATGCGGCCTGCAAAGAGTGGAAGCAGGAGCATAACATTGATTTCAGCCTGTATGGCACGCCGTTGGAGAGCACGACCTATAAGTTTGCCAAGTGCCTGCAAAAGCGTTTTGGCATCATTCCGGGCGTGACGGACAAGGCGTATATCACCAACAGCTATCATGTGCATGTGACCGAGCCGATCGACGCCTTTTCCAAATTGGGTTTTGAGGCGCAGTTCCAGCACCTCTCCCCGGGCGGCGCGATCAGCTACGTTGAGGTGCCGAACATGCAAAACAATATCCCGGCTGTTCTTCAGGTGATGAAGTTCATTTATGAGAATATCATCTATGCCGAGCTGAATACCAAGAGCGATTATTGTCAGGTGTGCGGCTATGATGGAGAAATCCAGATCGTCGAGGATGAGGACGGCAAGCTGATTTGGGAATGCCCGCACTGCGGCAATCGCGATCAGGACAAGATGAACGTAGCCAGGAGAACCTGCGGCTATATCGGCACGCAGTTCTGGAACCAGGGCCGCACGCAGGAAATCAAGGAGCGCGTGCTGCATCTCTAAAAGAAGGCGGCTTTATGTATTACGGAAATATCAAAAAGATCGATATTGCCGACGGGCTGGGCGTTCGGGTGAGCCTGTTTGTTTCGGGCTGCACCAATCACTGCAAGGATTGCTTTCAGCCTGAGACTTGGGATTTTTGCTACGGACAGCCCTTTACGGAGCAGACGCAAGAGGAGCTTTTGGTGGCGCTTGCGCCCGAGTACATCGCCGGGCTGACCATTTTGGGAGGTGAGCCGTTCGAGCCGGAAAATCAGAGGGCGCTTCTACCCTTTGTTCGACGGGTTCGCGCGGCGTATCCCGACAAGAATATCTGGTGCTATACCGGCTTTACGCTGGAAAATGATCTGCTGCGGGAGAGCCATGCCCGCTGCGAGGCGACCGACGAATTGCTTTCCCTGATTGACGTTTTGGTGGATGGCCGCTTTGAAGCCGATAAAAAGAGCGTGGCGCTCAAATTCTGCGGCTCCACTAACCAGCGATTGATCGATCTGAAGGTGACGCTGAAGGCGGGCCAGGTTGTTTTGCTGGATTTTTGATTATATTTGCCCGAGGAGGCCGTGCAGCCTCTTCGGGCATTGTTGCATACGAAAAAATTTTCACGCCGATGATTCAGAGTGCGCCGCTTGGTTTATAGTATAAGTATTGAAGTGAAGGCGAGGGCGGTAAAGCATGAACAAGGATAAAATGGCCTGCGCCTGCAAGGGCGTGACCTACCGGATGATTATTATGGCGGTGGAGCGGGGCGCCAAAAGCTTTGAAGAGGTGCAGGCGGCGACGCGCTGCGCGACCGGATGCCGCCGCTGTGAAGAGTTTATCAGGCATTTTGTAGCTGAATTGATTGCTGAAAAGGACAAAGCATAACAGGAGGATGAGACGATGTATTGCGTTAAAAAGGTTCAGGATGATCTCTGCTGGGTGGGCGGCAGCGACCGCCGTCTGGCGCTGTTTGAAAACGTGTTTCCCATTCCGCGCGGCGTCTCCTACAACGCCTATGTGCTGCTGGATGAAAAGAC
>CAYOTH010000392.1:0-2173 GCA_964406835.1 uncultured Oscillospiraceae bacterium | reverse complement strand
ATCGCATAAGAAGACGCATTGCGAGGTCGCATTGTGGATTCTTTGACAGGCTGTCAGGCGCTAAAAATACGCCTGTTTAGCCATCTTCTCAGAAAATTGGCGATTTCTAATCGTTTCATTTCCTATAATCTCTTGACAGAATGCCCCGCACGGTGTACTCTTTTAAGGAAAGAATAAACAGGAGGCGTCTTATGCTGTATCATCTCTATATCCTGCTGGCCGGCCTGGTTTTCGGCCTGGCCAACGTCATTCCCGGTGTCAGCGGCGGCACCATGGCCGTTGTCTTCGGCATTTACGAACGGCTCATCAATCTGGTGGCTAATCTGCGCACGCAGTGGCGCAAGGAGCTGCCCTTCATTCTGGTCTTCGGCCTGGGCGCGGGCGTGGGCATACTGGCCTTCGGCAAGGTCATGGAGTGGATTTTGGCCAACTTCCCGACCGAAGCCAACGCCTTTTTCATCGGCATCATTCTGGGCAGCATCCCCATGCTCTTTAAGCTGAGCTTCAAAAACGACGGCCAGTGGCATGTGAAGCTGACCAACGTCATTCCCATGCTCATCACCTTCGCTATCATGATCCCCATGGCCATGGCCGGTGACACCAGCGAGGCCAAGAGCGCCGCGACCGCCATGGAAGTGACGCATTTCAACCTTGGCAACTCGCTGCTTTATATGGTCTATGGCATCATCGCCATTTCGACGATGATTATCCCCGGCATCAGTGGCTCGTTCGTTATGCTGCTCATGGGCTTCTACGGCACGATCATCAGCGCTGTGGCCAACCTCAACTTCCTGGTGCTCATTCCCTTCGCCATTGGCTGCCTGATCGGCCTGATCTCCGTCACCAAGCTCATCAAATGGCTGCTGGCCAAGTTTGCCGAGCCGTCCTATTCGGCCATTCTGGGCTTCGTGTTCGGCTCCATACTGTGCATCTTCCCCGGCTGGAGCGCCATACTCTCCTTCTGGCCGATCCTCATGGTGGTTGTCGGTATCGCGGCCATCGCGCTGTGCAATCGCATTTCCGACTGATCTCCCGCAAAAATACTCAACCGAATCCGAAAGGGGTCGGTTCTTTTATGTCGCTGCTCAAATAAAAAAAGGAGGCTTCCTATGAACGTTTTACGGGCCTGCCCAGCCGATATAAACGCCTGGATGAGACTGGTTACGCGCGTTCGGGACAACTTTTCGGGGCTGGAAACCGACGAATGTCTTGACGATTATCGCCAGACCGCGATGCGCTTCATGACCGAAGGCCGCGCGCTGTGCATTAAGGACGAAAACGGGATTCAAGGCGTTTTGCTCTTTTCAAAGAAGCACAATATGATCTGCTGCCTGGCCGTCGCTCCCGAAGCGCGCCGCCGGGGCATCGCCTCAAGGCTACTTGAGACCGCCCTGAGTGCCCTGGATCCCAGCCGTCCTGTCACCGTCACCACCTTCCGCGCCGAGGATGCCAAGGGCGCAGCGCCCCGGGCCCTTTATCAGTCCTTTGGCTTCAGAGCAGCCCAGCTTGTCGAGGAGTTCGGCTATCCCAATCAGGCTTTTATACTCGATCACCGCGCCTGACTCTGCCCCACACGCCCCGACTTCCACGTTTCAATGAAAGCCGGGGCACTTTATATTTTGACAGGCTAAAGGCTTTTAGCTGCAATAAGCGCAGTTCATCACAGAAGCGAAAGTATGCCTTCGAAAGCAGCCCGTCGCCGTCACCATCACCAAAATGCATGAGATCGAAAAGACCATGCTCATTCCCTCAGATTTTCAGGTTGTTTCCATTTTCAAATCCGCCCTCATAAAATCGCCATTTCAGATACCAAAGCCTGTATACCTAGACTTTGTTCCCGGCATAGAGCTTAATCGCTTGGCCTCAAAAGGTATGGGCAGCGTTTCAGGATTTCCTGCTGAATTGATGGCGTAACGCCAATTGAGCTAATCATGCCCTTCGCTTCGCAAATCCCCACTCGGGGATTCATTCCATGTCCTATTCCATCTTATACACTATCGATTGCCTCCTATTTTCCAGTGGCGTTCCAGCGACTATGGAACGCCATACCTTTTGCCAAAGCTATTTCGGCTAACAACAAAAAGGCGTGTCGCTTTCATAAAAGAAAAGCGACACGCCCCAGCCTGTCAAAGAATCCACAATGCGACCTCGCAATGCGTCTTCTTATGCGATA
>CAYOTH010000391.1:0-2177 GCA_964406835.1 uncultured Oscillospiraceae bacterium | reverse complement strand
GCTATGGCATTGAAATGGGGCTGTGGTTTTCGCCGGATTCGACCGACGACTTTGCCGCCTGGCGACGCGATGCCGACGTGTTACTCGGTCTGTGGAAAAACGAGGGCATAACGCACTTTAAGCTGGACGGCGTGAACATTCGCTCCAAGGCGGGCGAGACCAACTATCTGCGTCTGCTGGATGCCGTGACCCGGGAAAGCGGCGGAGCGATAGGCCTTAATCAGGATGTCACCGCGCAGATTCGGTTGGGCAGCCTGTATTATAAGCAGTATGGCAATCTGTTCGTGGAAAACCGCTATACGGACGGCGCGTCCTACTATCCCCATGCGACGCTTAAAAACCTCTGGCAGCTCAGTCGCTGGCTTCCCCCGGCACGGCTTCAGTTTGAGGTGCTCAATCCGCGCAGAAATGCTGAAAAATACATTCCAGGCGATGAATTGGCGCCGAATTACCACGAGGCCGATTATCTCTTCGCCACAGTGATGCTTTCCAGTCCCTTGCTTTGGATGGAAATGAGCTATTTGGGCGAAGAGGATAGCCGGCGACTGAAGAACATTATCGGGGTCTATCGCGCGCACCGCGATCAGCTGGCGCAGGGCGATGTTTCACCCATCGGCGAAGAGCCTGACGGCCTGAGCCTGACGGGCTTTAACGTGGATTGCGGGCAGGTGGGCTATCTTCTGCTGTTTCGGGAATCGACGCCGCGGGATGCGTTTAAGCTGCCCGAGGCGCTCGAAAACGCACATTTTGAGCTTCTGTGTGCCAATGCGGACATCGATTGCCAAAATGGCGTCGTGACTTTCAGCAAAAAACGCGCTTATGCGTTTTTTAAATGGACAAAGGAGGAAATGGATAATGGTAGGAATGATTGATCGCAAGGCGGCGGCTCTGAAAGAGAAAATTATGACCGCGGCCAATGCCTGGAACGGTGAAGGCACGGCTTATTATGTTTCGAATGCGGGTTGCGACGAGCAGGATGGCCTCACGCCTGAAACGGCCTGGAAGACACTGGCGCGCGTCAACAGCTTTGCAGGCTACAAGCACGGCGACTGGGTGCTTTTTGAACGCGGCGGCGAATGGCGCGGCCAGCTCAACGCGCAGGGCGGCGTGCGCTATTCGGCCTATGGCGAGGGCGACAAGCCGATTCTGACCGGATCGGACAAAAACTACGCGGTAAGCAGTGAATGGACGCAGACGGATGTGGCCAACGTCTGGAAGCATGCCGATGTAAAGGGCAACGATGTGGGCCTGGTGGTGTTCAATCACGGCGAGGCCTGGAGCTTTAAGATGGTCGTGGGCATCGGCGGCTTCGAAGGCCGTCTTGAGCAGATGACTGAGGACTTGCAGATGTACCATTCGCTGGACGATCAGCATGTGTATCTGTATTCCGACAAGGGCAATCCGGGCGAGCGCTTTGCCTCGATTGAAATGGCGGAAAAGCGCCATGTTGTGACCGTTGAGGGCGACGATGTGCTGATTGACAATTTCTTTGTGCGCTATGGCGGTTCCCACGGCATTGGCACGATAGACCGAAACGGCCTGACGGTGCGCAATTGCGTCTTTGCATGGATTGGCGGCTCGCTTCAGGGCGTTGATTCTCAGGCGAAGACGGCTTCGACCACGCGCTATGGCAATGCCATTGAGATTTATGTCTCCTGCCGCGATTATACGGTTGAAAACTGCTATATCTATCAGATTTACGACGCGGCCATCACGCATCAGTTCAAGAACCTCAATCCCGAAACGGTGCGCCATGAAAACGTGCTGTATAAGGACAATCTGATCGAGAAATGCACCTATTCCATCGAGTATTTCCTCGATCAGGAGAACGCGCCCGATCAGATCATGAAAAACATCGAGATGACCGGCAACATCTGCCGCCTGGCCGGCTGCGGCTTCGGCGATCAGCGCCCGGACAAGACGCAGGCCTCGCACATCAAGAGCTGGGACAGCCATGCCAACCGCGCCGAAAACTTCCGCATCCACGGCAATATTTTCGATCGCGGCCGCTATATGGTCATGCACTGCGCCGCCGGACGCGAGGAATGGATGCCCGAGGTGTACGACAACCTGTTCGTGCAGTGGGAGGGCGGCGATTTCGGCCGCTTCGGCGTAACGCCCAATGCGCTGCGCCCCTTTGACAGTGCGCTGATGAATGACGCGCGCCTCACGGACAA
>CAYOTH010000390.1:0-2177 GCA_964406835.1 uncultured Oscillospiraceae bacterium | reverse complement strand
AAATTCACCTGAGCACGCAGATGAGCACCATGAATGCCCGTGCCATACGCTTCTGGTACGAGCAGAGCATTCGCCGCATCGTGCTCTCCCGCGAGGTATCGCTCGAGCGCATACGGGGCATCCGCGCCGCCATTCCGGCCGATTGCCAGCTGGAGGCCTTTGTTCACGGCGCCGTCTGCATGTCCTATTCGGGTCGCTGCACGCTCAGCAAGCACCTGACCGGACGCGACGCCAACCGGGGCGACTGTGCGCAGGCCTGCCGCTGGCGCTATCGTCTGGAGGAGCAGAAGCGCCCGGGTGAATTTATGCCTGTCGAAGAAACCAGGGAGGGCGTGCATATTTTCAGCGCGGGCGACATGAACCTGCTACCCCATCTGGACGCGCTGTGTGAGGCGGGGCTGGACTCGCTGAAAATCGAAGGCCGCATGAAAAACGAATACTATGTTTCCACGGTGGTCGGCGCTTACCGACGAGCGCTCAACGCCATAGCGCGCGGCGAATTCGATGAGGAAACTCGTACACGGCTCAATGCCGAGCTGTACAAAATCAGCCATCGTCCCTATGACACCGGCTTTTACTTCGGCGCGCCGGAACATCCTGGCGACCGGGATTGGTTTACGCAAAACCGCGAGCTGGCGGCGCGCGTGCTGTCCTGGCAGGAGGGTCGCGCTCTGATCGAGGTCAAGAACAAGATCATCGCGGGCGATGCGCTGGAGCTGATGACGCCCGCTGGCGTTTACGACTTTACGCTGGGCGCTATGCTGCGCGCAGAGGGCACGCTCTGCGATGTCTGTCCGCAGCCGGGCAGTCTGGTTACAATCGACTTGCCTTATCCCTGCGAAGAGGGCGACCTTATTCGGGGGACGTGCAGAAATCACAAAACAGGCGAATAAAGTATTAGGGCGATCACGGCGGCGCTTCAAGCCGCGTCTGGAGGGTTGCCCTGATGTTTTTATCCGGACTTTTTTGTGAGCTGGTCCATCTGTTGAGCGGATCCACGCTTCTCTTTTCCCACATAACCGGCCGTACGTCCTTCCCGCAGGCCCTTTCGCCCGAGGAGGAGCAGGACGCCGTCGCGCGCATGATGGAGGGCGACGAAAAGGCCTCGCGCACGCTCATCGAGCACAATCTGCGCCTGGCCGCGCACATCGCGCGCAAATACGTTTCCTGCGGCATTGACCGGGACGATCTGGTGTCCATCGGCTCGATTGGCCTGATTAAGGCCGTACGTTCCTACAAGCCGGAAAGCGGCCGCTTGGCCACCTATGCCTCGCGCTGCATTGAAAACGAAATCCTCATGGCCATTCGCAGCAACCGAAAAACGCGCGGCGACGTGTCTTTGAACACGCCTATCGGCTCTGACCGCGAGGGCAACGAAATCATGCTGCACGATATCCTCAGCACCGACGAAGACAGCGTGCCTGAAAAAGTAGCCGCGCGCCTAGATGCCCGCCACGCCCTGTCCCTGCTCAAAGGGCTGGATGCGCGGGAAAAAACGGTCGTTGTTCTGCGTTATGGCCTCATGGACGACAAAATCCATTCACAAAGCGATATTGCCGCGCTGCTGGGCATATCGCGCAGCTATGTCAGCCGCATCGAAAAAAAGGCGCTGGCCAAACTGCGCAAACAGCTCGACCGCGCCTGAGAACACGATATAATTTTGAAGGAGAGAACAACATGACGCCACGTTTTGGCCCGGCAGGAAACTGCATGCGCTTTTATGAGGAAGGATTCAAGGGCAGCGAACAGGCGCCCGGCTGGATTGCCGCGCAGGGCCTAAATGCCTATGAATATGCCGCCGGACACGGCATTTCCATCGGTGAGGAAAAGGCGCGCCAGATCGGCGAGGAAGCCCGCAAGGCCGGGATCAGCGTCTCCATTCACGCGCCCTATTACATCAACTGCGCCAATCCGGAAAAAAACGAGGCCAACATCGCCTATCTTTTGTCCGCCGCGCGCACCGTACAGCTTTTTGGCGGGAACCGCGTGATCTTTCACCCCGGTTCGCCCTCGCGTCTCAAACGATCCGTCGCCATGGACAACACGCTTTCCACGCTGCATCTTGCCCGAAAACGACTGAACGAGGCCGGTTTTGAGCAAATCCTGCTCTGCCCCGAAACCATGGGACGCCCCTCTCAGCTGGGAACGCTGGATGAAATCATCGCACTGTGCCAAGC
>CAYOTH010000389.1:0-2180 GCA_964406835.1 uncultured Oscillospiraceae bacterium | reverse complement strand
GTAGTAGGCTTCCAGATCCTCCTGTGAGGTATGGAAGGAATAGGCGTCCTTCATCGTGAACTCGCGCACGCGAATCAGGCCGCCACGGCAGCGGGGCTCATCGCGGAATTTGGTCTGGATCTGATAGATCATGAAGGGATACTGGCTGTAGCTGTCGGCGATGTCGCGTGCATAGTGAACCGCCGCTTCCTCATGCGTCATGCCCAAGCACATCTTGGTGCCGGAACGATCGCTGAAGCGCAGCATTTCGCTACCGATACTATTGTAGCGGCCCGATTCCTCCCAAATGGTGGCCGGCATGGTCACCGGGAAGAGCACCTCCTGGCCGTCGATGGCATCCATTTCCTCGCGCAGGATCGCCTCCACCTTCTTGGTGATGCGCTTTGTCACCGGGGAAAGCGTGTAAATACCGTTGCCCACGTTCTTGATATAGCCGCCGCGCATCATCAGCGCCTGGCTGGCGATCTGACAATCGGCCGGCGTCTCCTTAAAGCGCTTGGTCATCAGATTGCTGACTTTCATCATGACAAAATCTTCCTTTCTGTCTTTCAAAATAGGTACAAAAAAGCTCCGTCCTTCTTCACAAGGACGAAGCTTTAACGCACAAAACTCCGCGGTACCACCCTGCTTGGCAGACAGCGCTGCCCGGCTCATGCGCCCCGTAACGCAGGCGAAGCGGCGGTTTTCCCGCAGGCTCCGAGGCTCGGGCCTCCGCCTGCGTCATGCGCGGCTTTTCAGCCGACGAACCGCGCTCTCTGCTTTCGGCAATGCGGATTGTTCCTCATCACAGCCCTGTTTCCATTGTACCACCCGCACGCGCAATTGCAAGTTAATGTTTTGAAAAACGGCCTCAGGCGTTGAGATATTCGTCGCACGGATGCGCCAGATACTGCCGGCGAATGCGAATTTCCAGCGTGCCGTCGGGCAGCACGCGCTCATCGGTAATGGCATAAGAGACATGCTTTTTGTCCAGCTGCGCGCGATAATGATCATATTCCTCGCGATTGATCCGTTCCGCCGTCGAAGCAGGCATATCGTCGCGCACCGAAAACGCCACCGTCTGGTAAAGACACGCATTCTTAATTCTTTTCATGATTCACGCCTCCTTTTTTCGCTATTATACCGTTTTTTTGCCGCGCGGCGTAAGTTATTTTTGTCGGCGAAGCGCCATTTTCTCCAGAAACGCGCAGAAGATCAGCGCGCCCGCCGAACAAAATGCGCATAGCTCTTAAAAAAAGAGCGCGCGCCGAATTTTATGGCGTTTTAACTTACGGCCCCGCGCCAGATCGTGATATAATATAACCATATGAGAGCAGAAGCACGCCTTCAGGCGGCCTGCCAGGGAGTTCTTTGGGTATGGATTTGGTTCATCTTTCGGTTCGGCACATCCGTTTCGGCGAAGGCATCGCCACCGCCTTTAACGGAAAAACGCTCATGGTGTCCTTTCAGGACGGCATAGAGCGCACATTCTCCTGGCCCATTGCCTTTGAGCGCTTCCTCACGAGCGCCGATCCCGCCTTTCAGGCCGAGGCTCAATCAGCCATAGCACGCCGTCACGAGGAGGAGCTGGCCGCCATCCACAGCGTAGAGGAGAAAATCGCCTCTTTGGCCCCCGCGCCGGTCAAGCGCCGGACAACGGCTAAAGTTTCTGTCAAAAGCCCTTCTAAAAGCTCTTCCACGCGCAAAAAGAGCCCAGCACAAGTGTAAAAAACGAAGGCACAGCCCGCTCTCCCGTTACAATTGAGTTGATATTTCATTCCCCGGCAGGAAATGAGCCCCTCGGCGTTGAAGATAAAAAGCGTCAAAAAAAGCAAAGACAATCGTCTTCAGGAGGCAAAAGTATGAGATTTGATCTTCTGCATCCCGCCGATCAGCTGGTCATGATCATGGATCGTATTTATCAGTACGGCATGACCACGACCTCCGGCGGCAATCTGTCCATCCGCGATGCCAACGGCGATATCTGGATCACGCCCTCCGGCATCGACAAGGGCAGCCTCACCCGTGATGACATCATGCGTGTCACCAAGGACGGCGAAATCATCGGCCGACACAAGCCCTCGGTCGAGCTGCCGTTCCACCGCGATATTTACAAACTGCGCCCCGATCTCAACGCCATACTGCACGCCCATCCGCCGACGCTGGTCGCCTTCTCGCTGGCGCGCAAAATCCCCAACACC
>CAYOTH010000388.1:0-2209 GCA_964406835.1 uncultured Oscillospiraceae bacterium | reverse complement strand
TTTCGGCATGACCCGAGGCCTTGTACAGGATCTTCGCCGTCTCATATTCACGCTTTGCCGACTCAATCGGGAAAATGACGTCGTTTTGTCCGTTGACGATCACCAGCGGACGCGGCGCGATCAGTCCGACCAGATCGCCCATATCAAAATAGTGCATGATGCCCGGCACATAGTTGCACGAGCAGTGATTCTGCACGCCAATGGACTCCTTATAGCCGCAAAACGCGCAGGACGGCATGGCCGCCGCAATGCGCTCATCTAGAGCTGCGGCGTAAATGGTGGCCGTGCCGCCGCCCGAATTGCCCATGACGGCTACTCGGCTCATGTCAAGCTGCTTATCAAAGTACTTTTCCAATAGATCGATGGTACGCGAAATATCCCAAACGCGCTCGCCCAGCAGCGTGCGCCCTATCATCAGCGCCGCCATGGCCGGCTGATAGCAATCAGACCCCTTCTCCGTGCCGCCGCACTCGCCGAAAGCCCGCTGCTCCAGCGCCAGCGCCGCCTGCCCACGCGCAATAATCTGCCGGGCAAAATCACGATCGCCGCCATTGATGGTCTCCGCATCACCGGGGAACTTGGGCTGTCCCAGCGAAATGTGCATGCCGGTCGCATGCCCCTGAAGGCAAATCACCACAGGAGGCGTCGCCACGCCCTTGGGAATGCGCAGATGGGCGCGCGCCTGATAGTGCGCTTCAGTGTTGTACAGCAGGCGGTATTCGGTATACTCTTCTTCCTCGCGCGTCCATTCAATGCACAGATTATCGACGCATCGTTCAAACGTGTTAAGCCCCAACAGCTCTCCCCCCAGCTTGAAGCGAGCCTGCTCCTGCCAGTCTTTAAAGTCGCCGCCCCGATACGCCGCGCTGCGTCGGGCATGATCCATCATGAAAATATGCTGTGTCTGAGGATTATTCATTTTTCTTTACGCCTCCTCTGCGCCATCACGGCGTGTCATGTGCCAGGTTTTAAACAGCTCCCGAAGCATATCCAGATGCGCCTCGCAATCCAGATAGTGCGCCATAAGCTCCCGGGTTTTATCCTCGCCGCTTAAGGCGTTTTTCACGCAGTTCAAATAGACCTCGCTATTTTCGCGGACATAGCGCTGCCAGCCCTCCAGCCAGCGTCCGTCCTTCAGCATCTGACTGCGCGCATCGAAACCGTCCATGATCTCCTGAGCTTCGGCCTCGTCGGCCAAATCGATGCCCTGAGTCCCCGAAACCACCGGAATATAGCGAAGGGCCAGCTTCTCGCCCACATCGACCTCGACCATCAGCCCACGCGCCCACCCCGGCGAGCAGGGATCGTACACAAAGTGGAAATTGCCCTGACCGTAGACAATCGTGCCGCCTTCGTGTGTTTCGGCGCAGCCGATGACATGGCTGTGCTGGCAAAGTACGATATCCGCGCCCAGCTTGACCATGGTCCGACAGGCCTCGCGCAGCCGCGGCGAAGGATACTCACACTGTTCCTTGCCGCCGTGATAGAGCACAATCAGGTAATCCGCCGTCTTCTTCACCTCGACGATCCGGGTCATCGCGTCAAAGGGATCAAACGGCGCAGCGCCCGCCTGATTCTCCAGCGCGTAGGTGTACTCATGCTCATTAAAGGCCAGGATGGCGATCTTTTTGCCGTCTGCTTCAATATAATACGGCTTCTTGGCCTCCTCAGCCTGCTCTCCGACACCAAACCAGGCAATCCCTGCCTCGTCCAGCAGCCGCTGGGTATCGTGAAGCCCGCCCACGCCAAAATCGAGAATGTGGTTGTTGGCCAGCGTGCAATCGGTCACGCCGGCATCGCGCAACGTTTTCGCTGTCTGCACAGGCCCCTTGAGATTGGGCCCAAATTTGCGAATAGCTCGCTCCGAATCGGTCAAAGCGCACTCCAGATTGACCATCACCCGGATCGCAGCGCTCAAACTCACCCAGAATACGCCCGAAAAGCGCCTTGGTATTGCCTGCAGCAAAGAGCGCCCGACTGCAATCGGTCGGCACGGTATCGCCGCATATCAACAGTCTCATGGATTCTTTCCTCCCGACGTTTCCCCTAAGCAAAACAGGCCGCCCACATCACTGCGCGCGGCCTGTCAAAACAACTTACTTTTCGAGGGACTTGAGGTATTCGATGCAGATCTTGGCTTCGGCCATGCCGCTGGGCGTGCAGGTCTCGCTCTCGACGACCATCGGCAGACCCATCTCGATCGCCTTGG
>CAYOTH010000387.1:0-2211 GCA_964406835.1 uncultured Oscillospiraceae bacterium | reverse complement strand
AACCACATCTGCGGCAAGGGCATGATGAAGCCCATCAAGGAAAAGCATCCCGAGATGAATCTGGTCGCCATCGACTACGACGCCGGTGCGACTCGCGTCAATCAGGAAAACCGCATCCGTCTGATGCTCTCCAACGCCCGCTAAGCCGACTGAGGTGGCTTGCACTTGCGCTCACGCGCCCCGGCTGTGCCGGGTTCCACCCCCGCTTTGCGCACCGTAACCCGATTCTTCAGCGCTGAAGGGCGCTTCGAATCTGGACGATTGCTTTAGAAGAAAACCTCTTGATACCACCGACCCGCCCGGCCAGACGCAGAGCGTCATCCCCTCCGCTTTGCACGCTGCAACCCGATTTTTCGCCGCTTGGGAGCGGCTCAAATCTGGATGTTTGCTTGAGCAGATAACCTCTCTATACCACCGACCCGCCCGGCCATAGATTGGAGCCGGGCGGGTCTTTTCCGTGTACTCGGACTGCGCGAGGAAGGCCGCGGCGCTAGTTGCCAGGAGTCCAGACCGAAGGAGACTACCCACGCTGCAAGTAACCAGCCCTAAAGCGCAGCCTTGCCCGGCTCCAACTTATGGCCGGGCAAGGCGTTAAGATATATGAAAGTATTCTACTCCCTCAAAGTCTGCTCGCAGGATTGGCGCGTGAGCGCAAGTGGAACCGGCACAGCCGACCCCGCAAACGCAAATCTGCCCGGCTCTGATTTATGGCCGGGCAGATTGTGAAGGCCGCACAAGCCTTCCTATTCATATCAAACTTGTTTACGGGATTGGCGCGTGAGCGCAAGCGGAATCCGGCACAGCCGGTTTAGCCGGGAAGGGAATAGCTTTCGAGGAAGCGGCGGGTGCGCTCTTCACGGGGGTGATCGATCACGTCGGCGGCGCGACCATACTCGACCACGACGCCCTTGTCCATGAAGAGGACGTTGTCGGCGACCTGGCGGGCAAACTGCATCTCGTGGGTGACGATCAGCATGGTGGTATCGCGCGCGGCGAGGGAACGGATGACGCCCAGCACCTCGCCGGTCAGCTCGGGATCGAGCGCGGAGGTCGGTTCGTCGAAGCAGAGGATATCGGGGTTGAGCGCCAGGGCGCGGGCAATGGCGACACGCTGCTGCTGGCCGCCGGAAAGCTGATGCGGGTAGTTGTTCATGCGGCTTTCCAGGCCGACGCTTTTGAGCAGAGCGCAGCCGCGCTCGCGGATTTCCTCCAGCACGGCCTTTTTGTTGGCCTTGTAGCCGGGCTGCGATTTGGCCAGAATTTCGCTGGCCAAGACGACGTTTTGCAGCGCGGTGTACTGAGGGAAGAGGTTGAAGGACTGAAAGACCAGACCGAAGTGCAGCCGGTTTTTGCGAATTTCCTCGGCCTTGAGGGAGGCGGGGGAGGAGGCGTCGAAGATGACATCGCCGCCCACGCGAATGACGCCCTGATCGGGCGTTTCCAGATAATTGAGGCATCTCAGAAGCGTGGTTTTGCCGCTGCCCGAGGAGCCGATGATGGCCAGCGATTCGCCCTTCTCCATGGAAAAGCTGATGTCCCTGAGCACCTCGACCTGACCGAATTTTTTGCCCAGATTGCTGACGTCCAGTATGGCCATGATGTGTTCCTCCTTTGTCTTAGCAGCGGAAATAGTCCATTTTGCGCTCGATGCGGCTGAGAATGACGGTCAGCAGGCCGTTGAAAACCAGGAAATACAGGCCGGTGGAGAACAGCGGACCGATCAGGCCCTGCTTGGTGTAGCGCTCGGCGACCATGATGATTTCCGCCACGCCGATGATGCGGGAGAGCGCGGTATCCTTGGCCAGGGTGATGACCTCGTTGCCCATGGAAGGGGTGATGCGCTTGACCACCTGAAGCAGCACAACGCGGAAGAAGGTCTGCGTGCGCGTCAGGCCCAGCACGGCGCAGGCCTCGTACTGGCCCTTGGGAATGCTCTCAATGCCGCCGCGATAGATCTCGGAAAAGTAAGCCGCATAGTTGATGACAAAGGCGATCAGCGTGGCCATCATGCGGTTGCGGATGGGGAAGTCCAGAAGCAGACCGGGCGCGTAGAGAACGACGAAGAGCTGCAGCATCAGCGGGGTGCCGCGGATGATCCATACAAACGTCTTGGTCAGCCAGCGCAGCGGCGTAAAGCGCGACATCGAGCCCAGCGTGATGAGCAGGCCGCAGGGAATGGCCAGCGCCAGCGTCCAGACAAAGATAACGATG
>CAYOTH010000386.1:0-2212 GCA_964406835.1 uncultured Oscillospiraceae bacterium | reverse complement strand
GCCATAGGGCGAGGTCTGCGTGACCTGGCCGGGCAGCGAGGTGGGCGCCATCTGGCCGCCGGTCATGCCGTAAATGGCATTGTTGATGAAGATCACGGTGATATTTTCGTTGCGCGCCGCGGCATGAACGGTTTCCGCCGTGCCGATGGAGGCCAGATCGCCGTCACCCTGATAGGAGAAGACGATGTGTCCCTCGGGATTAGCGCGCTTGAGGCCGGTGGCCACGGCCGGAGCACGGCCATGCGCCGCCTCGACCATATCGCAGTTGAAGTAGTTATACGCCATGACGGAGCAGCCGACGGGCGCAACGCCGATGGTCTTGCCCTCAATGCCCAACTCGTCAATAGCCTGAGCCACCAGACGATGCACGATGCCGTGCGTACAGCCGGGGCAGTAATGCAGCGGCACATCGGCCAGCGCGTGCGGTCTCTTAAAAACGATCATTGATCGGCACCTCCACTCTCGGCAATCGCCATAATGTGCTTCAAAACCTCTTCGGACGAGGGGATGATGCCGCCGGCGCGGTTGCACAGCGACACGGGACGCTTACACTCAATGGCCAGGCGAATATCGTCGATCATCTGGCCCATGTTCAGCTCGACGGAGATGAAGGAGCGGCAATGCTCGGCTGCACGCGCCATGGCGTCCTTGGGGAACGGCCAGAGGGTGATCGGACGAACCATGCCCACCTTGATGCCCTGACGGCGCGCCTCGACAATGGCGTTCTTGGCCACGCGGGAGGCGATACCAAAGGCCACGACGCAGATTTCAGCGTCCTCCATCAGGTATTCCTCGGCCAGCGCTTCCGTCTCTTCAATCTTCTTATAGCGCTCATAACGCTCGAAGTTCAGTTTTTCCAGCTCGTTGGGATCCAGGCTCAGCGAATTGACGATGTTATGCTTGCGCTGAAGGCCCGTGCCGGTTACCGCCCAGCTCTTGTCAAAATCGTTGTTCTCCGGCTCCTTGATTTCAACCGGCTCCATCATCTGGCCCATCGTACCGTCGGCCAGGATCATGCTGGTCATGCGGTACTTGTCGGCCAGGTCAAAGCCCTTCATGGTCATATCAGCCATTTCCTGAACACTGGCCGGGGCCAGAACGATCATGTGGAAATCACCGTGACCCGCGCCGCGCGTCGCCTGATAGTAATCCGACTGCGAGGGCTGTATGCCGCCCAAGCCGGGGCCGCCGCGCTGAACGTTGACCACCAGAGCCGGCAGATCCGCGCCCGCCAGATAGGACAGACCCTCGCTCTTGAGCGAGATTCCCGGGCTGGACGAGGACGTCATAACGCGCAGGCCCGTGGAGGCCACGCCGTAAACCATGTTGATGGCCGCAATTTCACTTTCCGCCTGCAGGAACACGCCGCCGATTTTCGGCATGCGCTTGGCCATATAAGCGGCCACTTCCGTCTGAGGCGTGATGGGATAGCCGAAATAATGGCGGCAGCCGGCCTTGATGGCGGCTTCAGCCAGGGCTTCGTTGCCCTTCATCAGTACCTTGCCCATATCTGTCTCCTACCTTTCCACTTCGATGATGCAATCGGGACACATGATCGCGCAGAACGCACAGCCGACACACTTCTCCTGATCGGTGATCTCGGCGGGATGATGTCCCTTCTGGTTGATTTTGTCGGCTGCCAGGGCGATCAATCCGCGCGGGCAGGCATTGATGCACAGCCCGCAGCCCTTGCAGCTGTCAACTCGAAACGTAACCTTGGCCATAGTGGTGTCCTCCTTGTCGGTTGATCCTTGATTGGGTTTAGGTGATCTTATCCTGCAATTTCAGCGGGAAGAGATTGACGATTTCGCCTGCCAGCCAGGGATAAAGCTCCTCGCGAACGGCAGTCATTTTCAGCGGCAGCCCCGAAAGCGCGCAAACCGCTTCGGCATAGCCGCGTGAAGAAAGCACATCCTGTGCCGTGGTTTCCTCGCCGAGATTGGAATTGTTGACCACGGCGGTAAAGTGCATCCCCGCCGCCGTTTCAATCTCCCGCATAATCTCGACGGTGGACGGCACATCAGCGGTCAGCGGCCTGAATCGATTGATAACGAAGAGCATTTCGTAATCATCCTCGGCCAGAATCGCATCCCGCCAGCGCCCCAGCGCCAGCGCGCCTCGGTCGTCTCCGCCCACATCGACGACCGCCGTGACGCTCCGGTCATCGGTAATGGAATAAACCTCGTCGGGCAGCGCGGGCAGATCGACGTTC
>CAYOTH010000385.1:0-2235 GCA_964406835.1 uncultured Oscillospiraceae bacterium | reverse complement strand
ACGCTGAACAGAGCATCCGCCGATGCGAATTTCTCCCGCATCAAAGGGCAGTATACCCGCAACCGACTTGAGCGTCGTGGTCTTTCCCGCGCCGTTATGGCCGATAAAGCCGTAAATTTCCCCGGCCTGAATGTGCAGACTCAGGTCGTCCACCGCTCTTTTTTCCCCGTAGCTTTTTGTCAGATGTTCGATTTGAAGCATAGCCTGATCCTCCCTCGCGCTTGTGTTCATTTAAATCCTCTCTTTTTTATTGTATCGAAGCGCCTTATCAATGTCAAGAATTTGCCACATTCTCTAATAAGATTATCATATTC
Source organism: uncultured Oscillospiraceae bacterium (assembly GCA_964406835.1). Classification (GTDB taxonomy): domain Bacteria; phylum Bacillota; class Clostridia; order Christensenellales; family Aristaeellaceae; genus Firm-10. Next base: position 1,921 of record CAYOTH010000385.1, on the reverse strand, counting down.
CTGTTTGTGCTAACAACGCACCCGGAAACGGCAAATTCCTTTGAAAATATACGCAATTCAGGTAGCGCATACGAAAAAAATGTGCTATATTATAGAATTGTGGCTTATCCGGCTGCATTTTTAAAAACACGCCTGCTTTTCAGGCCTGATTGCTGACAAAAGGAAGGAACCGCCCATGAACAAAAGCCGCTATACGCCCTTGCCTCCTGATACCGACCCGAAATTTCTCAGGCTCTTCACCCGGGACAAAGCATTCTACCGCACGTTTTTCCCACTGCTCCTGATTATTGTGCTTCAGCAGCTGGCCGCGCTGGCCGTCAACATGGCCGACAATGTCATGCTGGGACGCTATGCCGAATTATCGCTCTCCGGCGCCACCCTGGTCAATCAGATTCAGTTTACGCTTCAGCAGATCACCGCCGGCATCGGCATGGGCATCGTGGTGCTGGCCGCGCAGTACTGGGGACAGCGCCGCACCGAACCGATCAAAAAGATCATCAACATCGGCGTTAAATCCGGCTTTGTGATCGGCATCGTGTTTTTCCTGCTCTCGCGCTTTTTCCCCGCGCAGATTCTCTCGCTCTTCACCACCGACCAGGCGGTTATTGTCGAGGGCGTGCGCTATCTGAACATCGTCTGCTGGACGTATCTGATCTTCGCCGTCTCCAATTCGCTGATGTATTCGCTGCAAAGCGTGGAAACGGCCACCATCGGCACCATCATGTCGATCAGCACCATCTGCATCAACGTCTGCCTGAATTACTGCCTGATTTATGGCCACTGGGGCGCGCCCGAAATGGGCATTGCCGGCGCGGCCATTGCCACGCTGATTAGCCGCATCGTCGAGCTGATCATCATCCTGGCCTATGTGCTTTTCATCGATAATAAGCTTAAAATGACGCTAAGCGAGCTGCTCTGTTTTGATTTCTCCTTCCTGCGCGATTACCTGAAGGTTTCTCTGCCCATTGTGTTAAGCGGCATGCTCTGGGGCGTGGCGCAGGCCGCGCAAACGGCCGTGCTGGGTCACATCAGTGCCACGGTCATCGCCGCCAACAGCATCGCCATTGTGATTTTCCAGATTTTCGCCGTGGTGGGGCTCTCCTGCGCCAACGTAGCTTCCGTCACCATGGGCAAAACGATCGGACAGGGCCGGTTGGACATGGTGCGCTCCTACTCAAAGACCATGCAGGTCATTTTCCTGATGATCGGTGTGCTCTTCGGCGGGCTGATGTTCCTGTGCAAGGATGCCATCGTAAGCATTTATACCGTTTCCGAGGAAACCAAGGCGCTGGCCCTCAGCTTCCTGACCGTGCTGAGCGTCACCACCATAGGCACCTGCTATGAATACCCCGTGCAAAGCGGCATCATTGCCGGCGGCGGCGTGACCAAATACGCGGCCTGGATGGACAACTTGTTCATGTGGCTATTCACCATTCCCTCCGCCTTTTTGAGTGCCTTTGTGTTCCACTTCCCGCCGGTGATCACCTTCTGCTTCCTCAAGGCCGACCAGATCATCAAGTGCCTGCCCAACGCCATCACCTGCAACCGCTATCGCTGGGTTCGCATTCTGACGCGCGACGGCGAATCGATGCCGTCCTAAAATCAGCCTTCAAAAGAAGGCGCGTCTTATTTTGAAGACGCCCATTGACAAACGCCGCGCCTGCGCTATAATACGTATGGATCTTTAACCCACACCGAAACGGAGGATGTTGTTGTGACTGCTGTTCTTGTCGTCGTCATGGTGGTGCTTTATTCCTTCCAGTCGCTCTTTCTCAAGCTGTTTTCTTCCAGCCGCAGCGTTGGGGAGGATACCTCCACCGTCTTTTCGATCTCCTACGGCGCCTTTGCCGGTATCGCCACGCTGATCGTCTCCGGCTTTCACTTTGCGCCCTCGCCCGTGACCTGGGGCTGCGGCCTGCTC
>CAYOTH010000384.1:0-2240 GCA_964406835.1 uncultured Oscillospiraceae bacterium | reverse complement strand
ACCGTGCCCGTGCCGTCATCGAGCGCCTCGACGAGCAGGCGCGGCAGCTCGGCAAGCGCGCTCGTGCCGAAGACGACGTCGGCGTTCTTGATCTTCTGCTTGAGCGCGGCGCCGTCGCGCTGGGCGATGCAGCCGCCCACGCAGATGAGCAGCTCCGGCTTGTCCTTCTTCAGCTCCTTGAGCCAGATGACGTTGCCCAGCGCCTTGTTTTCGGCGTTTTCACGCACGCAGCAGGTGTTATAGAGAATCAGATCGGCCTGCTCGCGGCTTTCGGCAGGCGTCATGCCCATTTCATCCAGCATACCTGCAATGGTTTCGGAATCGTGCGCGTTCATCTGGCAGCCCAGCGTCACGATGCAGTAGCGCAGCGTGCGGGAGAGCGCATCGCGAACGGCCCCCATATAGCTTCGCTGCTCGGCCAGCTTCTCCTCGGGAACGATAATTTCCTTTCTATCCTTCATGGCTTGACCATTCGTTCCTTTCTATTCAATAGAAAATCAAAAATACAATCAGGCAAAGGGCGGAAGCAGACGCGCCTTGGGCGGCACCTCATGCTCGCTGACCGGCTTAATGTCGAATTGATCGGCATTGAGCGACGAATCCGCCCGGACAAACACCCGCTCGCTGCCCTGCATACCGATCAGCAGCAGCTGTCCGGCGATGCTGGGCGAAGCGCTGATCAGCCAGCAGGGCGATTCGGCTTCGGCGGTGGCACGCTTCAGCTCATGCAGCACGCGCCGCGCCAGCGTCTCGTCGGTATAGACCATGCCGCTGCCGCCGCAGACCGCGCAGGGGCGCTTGAGCTGCGTATGAATGGGCTGATGCACCTTTTTGCGGGTTATTTCAACCAGCCCCAGCTCCGTCAGGCCAACCAGGTTGGTTTTCGTCCGGTCGCGCTTAAGCTCCTGTCGAAGCAGCGACAACAGGCTTTCGCGGTGCTCCTCGGTATCCATGTCGATAAAATCCACGATGATGATGCCGCCCACATCGCGCAGCCTAAGCTGGCGGACGATTTCGTGTACGGCCTCGCAGTTGATTTTGTAAACGGTATCGGCTAGGCACTTCGAACCGACAAATTTGCCGGTATTGACGTCAATGACCGTTAACGCCTCGGCATGATCGATGATGAGATAACCGCCGCTTTTGAGCCAGACGCGCCGCGCATAGGCCTTGTCAATCAGCGTATCGACGCGATAAAGGTCAAACAGAGGCTTTCTTTCGGTATACAGCTCAATGCGGCTGCACAATTCGGGCGAAAGCATGTTGGCCGTTTCACAGGCGCTCTGATAAGGCGCCTGGCTATCCAAAATCAGCCGGTTGACCGCAGGCGAAAGCATATCGCGCACAGAACGGTAAACCAGGCTTTCGTCGCGGTGAATCAGCGCCGGGGCTTTGATGTGCTCGGCACGGTTGCGAATCGATTGCCACAGCTTCAAAAGATAGTCTACGTCGTGCTGCAAATCTTCCTGCGCGGCCTCGGCCGCGGCGGTGCGCACGATCAGCCCCATCCCCTCGGGACGGCAGTTCTCGGCCAGCGCGCGCAGATGCGAGCGGGTTTCCTCATCCTCAATGCGCCGCGAAACGCCCACATAGGCCACCGTGGGCAGAAGCACGACAAAGCGCCCGGGCAGCGTCACATGGCTGGAAATGCGCGGCCCCTTGGTGCCGCCCGGCTCCTTAATGACCTGCACCAAAAGCTCCTGCCCCATGTGCAGCATTTTTCCGATCGACTGGCCGCTGAGCTGCCGCTCGACCTTTTCGCTGTCGCGCCCGAAGGCCGATTTGTCAATCTGTATATCGCCGACGTGCAGAAAGGCGTTTTTGTCCAGCCCGATATCCACAAAAGCGGCCTGCATACCGGGCAGTATGTTGGCAACGCGTCCCAAATAGATGTTTCCGGCCAGCTTTTCCTGCCCCTGCCGCTCGACATAGTATTCGGAGAGCTCGCCGTCCTCGATCACAGCCAGACGCGTCTGGCCGCAGTTTGATTCGATCAGTATGTCCTTTGTCATGACGTCCCTTAAAGCTCCATCAGATCAATAATTTCGCCGCCCTCACGCCTAGTCAGAAGCGCCGTGCGGTTAATTGAGCATTCGAAGTCCTGCGCGCCGCTGCGCTCGGCCAGCGCGGCGATGAGCGTATCGGGCTTGAGCGTATCCTCGGGCGTCAGCATCAGCCGGGCACAAAGCACGTTGTCCTGCGCCGTCACACCCGCTTCATCCAGCAGATGCGACAGCAGG
>CAYOTH010000383.1:0-2258 GCA_964406835.1 uncultured Oscillospiraceae bacterium | reverse complement strand
TATCGCATAAGAAGACGCATTGCGAGGTCGCATTGTGGATTCTTTGACAGGCTGCAATCCCCTACGCGGGGATTTATTCAATGTGCTATTCCATCTTATACAATATCGATGACTTACTATTTCCCAGGGAAGACCCATCGACTATGGGACTTCCCTAACTTTTTCTAAAGCTGTTTTTATGCTCCTTGAACCGGGGGTATCGTCTATTCAGCTAACAACAGCAGCGCTCCTCAAAGCCCGATTGCCTTGAGGAGCGCCTTTTTTATCGGTTATGCGAGGCGTTCAAAGATCACCCGACCCCGCCGCTTCAGCCAGTTCAGCAAAAGCGCGCTGCCAAGCGCCGTCACGCCGCAGGCCAGCGCCAGATAGAACGTTTCTGAAAGCGGCATCACAAAATATCCGCCGCCCAGAAGCAACGCGCAAAGCATATTGCCCAGAAGCGCCAGCATGACGGCCAGGCTCTGCTTGATGGGCGCCAGTTCGTTGGTCCAGCTCAAATTCGGGCGCAGAAGCCCCATCGTCAGCGACAGGCTCGCCGTCAGCAGCGCATAAAGCAGTGTCAGCACTAGCATCAGCATCCCTTCCAGCGCCGAAACCCGGCAGACAACCGCCGCGCACAACGTGCAAAACAGCGCCGGGATCCCCGTAAAGAGCATCTGCAAGGCCAGCTTGGCGCGCAAAACCGCCCAGGCCCCGACCGGCAATGACTGAATCTGCCACAGCGTCTTGCCCTCCAGCGACACCGAGGGCGCGGCCATGTCATTCATCGAGGCAATCAGGCAGACCGCGGCGCAGCCCAAGACGCTCAGTCCGCCCGCTTTGCCTGGAAGCACCAGCTGAAGCAGCAGCAAAACGTCCCGTCCCTTAATCAGCAGCGCCACGCCCGCCGCCAGCAAAAGCAGCGAGGACAGGCCGCAGTTGAGCATGTAATTGGGGCTGGAGAGAAAGTGGCTCATCTCCCGGCCCAGGAGCGCCTGATTCAGGCTGCAGCAGCGCACGCGCTTTTCGCGATATACGCGCCGGGACACCGCGCCCGAGGCCGTGCTCAGCGTCAAAAAACTGCGCGCCATAATCGCCCAGGTCAGCCCCCAGAGCGCCATCACCGCCAAAGAGACACCCAACATGGCGCGGCCATTTCCCAGCGCCACGCTACCAAACAGATACACGCCATACGCGCTGCCCTTAATCCTTGCGCCAAAGAGCGCCGCATCGGCAAGCAAGCCGCCAATGAGCGACTGCGCCTTGTAATAGAAGAAATAGTACACTGCAATAAGGGCAATCGACAAAAGCACGGTCATAAAGCTTTTGTTCTTCAGCTTTACACTGATGCGCGCCACCACCCAGCCCAGAATACAGGAGATCGTCAGCACAAAGAGTGAAATCAGCGCGATCAGCAAAAGCGAACCCACGATCACGCCGGCCCTGGCTGAAACCGTCGCCCAATAGACGATCACCGCAGGAACAATCACCACGGCGGAATACATCAGCCCCATGAGATAGACGCCCAGCAGCCGCGCTACCATAATCGCCGAGACCGGAATGGGCATAGACAACAGCAAGTCGTTGTCCTTGGCCAGATAGAGTCCGGAATAAGTCGTAAACACGCTGCAAAAGGCCCCCAGCAGCACCGAAAGCAGGCCCATCAGCGCAAAATACAGCCAGTCCATACCGGCCTCGGCCATAGGCGCACAAAGCGTCAGCGCCATGACGGTAAACATGCCGCCCAGGACGCCGACCATAAGCAGCGCAAACAGCGCGATATAGATCGCCGTCACAATCTTCGAGTGCCCCCGGCCCTTTCGGGAATTGTAAAAATAACCACGGAAAATCTCCATGATCTGCTTTTTCAGCATGACTCATCCTCCAGTTCAAGGAACACCGCTTCCAGCGATGCATCTCCGCGCACCTCGTCCATGCTGCCAGAGCGAATCAGCCGCCCTCCCTTGATGATGGCCACCTTGTCGCACAGCTTTTCCGCCACCTCCAGCACATGGGTGGAGAAGAAAATCGCGCCGCCCTGATCGCACACTTCGCGCATCATGCCCTTGAGCCGATGCGCCGCTCCCGGATCCAGCCCGACAAACGGCTCGTCCATGATGATCAGCCGGGGCGCGTGCAGCCAGGCCGCTATAATGGCCAGCTTCTGCTTCATGCCGTGGGAATAAGCCGCGATGGGCTGCGCCAAGTCGTCGGTCAACTCAAAGCGCGATGCATAATCACGAATGCGCTCCTGTCGCTTCGCCGCCTCAACGCCAAAG
>CAYOTH010000382.1:0-2272 GCA_964406835.1 uncultured Oscillospiraceae bacterium | reverse complement strand
CTACATGGTGCTGCTGGGCTGGAGCCCCCGCGGCGAGCGCGAGTTCTACACGCTGGATGAGCTCAAGGAGGCTTTTGATCTCGAGGGTCTGAGCAAATCGCCCGCCATCTTCGATACGGCCAAGCTCAACTGGTTCAACGCCGACTACATCCGCCGCCTGTCGCCCGAAGCCTTCCTCGAGGCGGCCATGCCCTGGTTCGAAAAGGCCATCGACGTCAAGCGCTTTGATGTCAAGCGCCTGGCCGAGCTTTTGCAAAACCGCGTCGAAGTACTCGAGCAGATTCCCGAAATGATCGATTTCTTCGCCGAGCGCCCCGCCTTTGAGCCGGATCTCTACATCAATAAGAAAATGAAAACCAACCCCGAGGTGGCCGCGCAGGCGCTCGAGATGGTCGCCCCGGTGCTGGAAGCCATCCCCGAGGCCGAGTGGACGGAAGCCAACCTCCACGACCGCGTCATGGAGGCCATCGCCCAGAGCGGCATGAAGAACGGCCAGGTGCTCTGGCCGCTGCGCATCGTGCTCTCCGGCAAGGCCAGCACGCCCGGCGGCGCTTTCGAAATTGCCTATCTGCTGGGCAAAGAGGAAACGCTCAAGCGCCTGAAGGGCTAAGCGCTTCAATCGTCAAAAGCGCATAACATCAGGCCGCAGCGCGCCGTTTTCTCGCGCTGCGGCCTGTTTATCGGAACGCTTTTCTAAAAAGAAAGGAAGAGTTTGTCATGTACGAACCGAAGCTGATTCCCGTCAATGAGCGCTGGAGCATTATCTATGGCGTCCGCGAAGCCGAGGAGCTGCGCGCCGTGGAGCTCCTCGTCGAGGGACTGGCCACTTTCATCACCGAGTACACGCCGGAAATCCGCCATGCCGGCGAGGCGCTGCCCGCGGGCAATCTGATCGTCATCAGCGCGGGAGATTCGAACCCGCACGTTGCCGAATTGATCGGCCCGCAGAACCTGAGCGCGCAGAGCTATCGCCTGAAGGTCATGCCCCGCCCGGACGACAAGGAGCATCAGGTCGCCGTCATTGCAGGTGCAGACAGAGCGGGCCTGCTTTATGGCTGCGTCGAGTTCCTCTATCATTATCTGCCGAAGGCCGACTATGATTTCACGCTCAAGTACATGTGCTATGCCAATCGCCTTCTGGACTGCAAGTGTACCCAGCCCAACGCCATGCGCCTGCCCGAAACCGATCTGACCGACGCGCCGAAAATCCAGAAGCGCGGCCTTTGGACGTGGGGCCATGCCATTTTCGATTATCGCAGCTATCTGGACAACATGCTCAAGCTCAAAATGAACGAGGTCATTGTCTGGAACGACTTCAAGCCGCTCAACGGTCGGGAGTTTGTCGAATACGCCCATCGAAACGGCATCGAGGTCATCTGGGGCTTCTCCTGGGCCTGGGGCGTGGAAATTGATCTGTCCAAGGATGGCGAAATGGAGCGCTGGAAGGACATCATTCTGGCCGAATACCGCGATATCTACGCCGACATGGGCGGCGACGGCATCTATTTCCAGACCTTCACTGAAACCGATGACGACGTCAAGGACGGCAAAATCATTGCCGAAGAGGCCGTCAAGTGGGTCAATTACATTTCGGATGCGCTGCTGCGCGAATACCCCGCGCTGCGCATACAGTTTGGCCTGCACGCCACCTCGGTCAACCACCGCATGGACACCATCGCCAAGACCGACCCGCGTGTTGAAATCATCTGGGAAAACTGCGGCGACTTCCCCTATTCCTACTCTCCTGAGGAGCTGAATCATCCCGAGGAGACCGCCGATTTCACCAACCAGATGATCAACCAGCGTGCTCAGGGACATTACGGCGCCGTGCTCAAGGGACTGATCCATCTCGACTGGAGTAGCTTTGAATACAAAACCGGCCCCTACATCATTGGCAGCGGCGACAAAGCCTTCCGCCAGCGCCGCGCCGATGTCCGCCGCCGCTATTGGCGCTATATTCAGAACGGCTGGCTGACTCATGGCGAGGTAGCCCGCCGCATCGTCAGTCAGCTAGCCAACGGACGCGCCGGACAGACCGACGTCACCTTCCTCGTCGAGGACGGCCTCTTCGAAGAGGCGCTGTGGTACCCGGTCGCACTGGCCGGAGAGATGCTCTGGAACGCCGACCGCTCCATGGACGAGCTGACTCAGGCCGCCGCCTGCCGCCCGGACGTGGTCTTCGCCTGATTTTTTCGCCCTGCTCCCCTCATGCGGAGCAGGGCTCAGCCTGTCAAAAAAGGTCGCAAAAAGCGGCCTTTTCTGATATAATAGA
>CAYOTH010000381.1:0-2280 GCA_964406835.1 uncultured Oscillospiraceae bacterium | reverse complement strand
ACGCTGGCAAGGCGCTGGTCGAAGCCGGCCCCAAGGCCTAATATCTAAAGCGATTTAAGCTTTGTTCCGTCCGTCCCGTTTGAGGCGGACGGTTTTTTTGCTTTATCGAGCGGCATAACAGGCCGATTTCATCGATAACTCTTCAACAAGAAGATTCTGCAAGCCAAATATACCCCCCCATATTTCAGCAGGCCGCTGTGATTGCCTCAGCTGCCCCTCACTTTCCAAACACTTCCGCAAAAATACAGGCTCTATCCGTTCAAAAGCCGGTCGTTTGCAGAGAATTGACCGAAGGCCATTGACAGAGCGCCGCCTTTGCGATACAATGAACGTGTCTGCCATGCAGATGTTTTCTTGCAAACACACTCTGTCAGGAGGATGCAACACATGCTGAACAACGGAAAAGGCGAAATGTTCTTTGCTTCTGAGGATTGGCGCGTGGCCATCAAGCAGAAGACGCACATGCTGAACCAGAAATACAACGCGCTGACCGAATACCAGCCAGAGGAGCGCAAGGCCATCCTCAAGGAGATTCTCGGCGGCACGCTCAACGAGGGCGTCTACTGCCAGGGCCCTATTCGTTTCCACTACGGCGTTCACACCAAAATCGGCAAGCACACCTTCATCAACTTCAACTTCACCTGCCAGGACGACACCGAAGTTACCATTGGCGAGCATTGCGACTTCGGCCCGAACGTCACCATCGTCACGCCCATGCACCCCATGCTCAGTGACGAGCGCACGGCGCTGCGCTGCCCCGACGGCGTGGGACGGCGGCTGTGCTATGCCAAGCCCGTTCACATTGAAAATGGCTGCTGGATCTGCGCCAACGTGACCATACTGCCTGGCGTCACCATCGGTGAGGGCTGCGTCATCGGCGCAGGTAGCGTCGTCACCCGCTCCATCCCCCCGCACAGCTTTGCGGCCGGAAACCCCTGCCGCGTCATTCGTACGCTAACTGAGGCTGATTCCATGGCGCATCGCCCCGATCTGCTGGGCGACTGCTCCGTCATCGAGGACAACTGAACATGGCCAGCTGGGTCACGCACCTGATGATCGCCGACAGCCTTTTAGCGCAATTTCCACCTCTTGATCGCACCGCCTTCTGCGTAGGCAACATCGCGCCCGACTGTAATGTCGAAAACGCTGATTTTTCGGCCTTCACCCCGCCGCGCGCCGTCACACACTGGATGCAGGGGCCGCGCAAGACGCTTAAAGACGCCGAAGCCTTTCCCAGCAGCTGCTGCTGACGCACCTGAGCGACGGAATTTCGCCCCACGAACGCGCCTTCTGGCTGGGCTATTACGTTCACCTCATCGCCGATTCCACCTATCAGAACATGATCTGCGACGGGGCGCGCGTCAAAGCCGTCTGGCAGCGCATACGCCGCCGCGGCCTGGGAAACGAGCCAAGCGCCGCCCTGCCGGAAACATGGGACAGCGTTAAGGCGCTTTTGCCCGCCGCCGATCGGCAAAGAGACGTTCAGGCGCTTGAGGCCGCTTATTTAAGCGCCCATCCGGATTCCGGCTATCTGACCGACATTCTGCCGCTTAAATCCTTCCCCGACTACGCTGATTTCCTGCCGCCGGGCGCTATTGTGCGCAAAATCGGCGTGATGGGAACGCGTCCTGCGCCCTGTCAGGCCGACTTTATCACCCTCACTCCGGAGGAATTTGACGGCTTCCGACAGCGCACCGTTTCCCTGGCCCAAGGCCTGATTCAGCCCTTTATTCAGCACTAAATCGGCCTTTCAAGATTCCCCGAGCCGCCCGCAATAAGCCACAGCCCGAGAGCTTTTATGGCACTTGCGTCCTTCAGAGCGCGCATTTCTCCCAGCAAAGCCCCATTTGAGCCCTAAAAGAAAGGCTGCCTGTTTAGTTCACACAAAAACGCATCCCCCGATCATGCGGAGCGCCTGGTTCCCATGAACGGGGGATGTGCTGTTTATCTTCGCTTATTCGTCAATCAGCGCCTGTAAATCCGGAAACAGGCTGAGGCTGCGCTTCAAAATGCCGTTGGCCTGCGCAATGACCAAGCCGTAATTGGTAAAGGGAACGCCCTGCACCTGCGCCCGCTCGCGGCGCGAAAGCACCTCGCGCTCATTGAGCATACAGCCGCCGCAGTGAACCACCGCCTGGTAAGACGTCAGATCCAGCGGAAACTCGGTCCCGGAGCAGGTATCGATCACGGCATTCTGCCCGGAGGTCTGCCGAATCCAGCGAGGAATCTTCACCGTGCCGATATCGTTGCACTGTCTGTGATGCGTGCAGCCCTCGGCAA
>CAYOTH010000380.1:0-2283 GCA_964406835.1 uncultured Oscillospiraceae bacterium | reverse complement strand
CAGTGTGAAAAGCGCACGCTGCGCCTGAAGGACATCAGCAAGGAGTATGCCGTGGTCATTCACGGGCATCGCGGCATGCTGCACTGGACGCTGATTTTCGAGGACGAAGCCGATAACGGGCAGCTTTTTTCGCTGACGGCGGCGGCGACCCAGGCAGATGCGCTGGCTATGTGGAAGGATGGCGGGCTGTATCGCGTGGAATGGCTTAAACAATCGCGCGTCATCACCGCGATGGAGTCGATTGTCGGCTAAATCGATTGAATAAGGAGATTCTATGAATAGAAAAGAAATTGCTGAAATTCGCAAGCGCTTTAATCCGGAGCGCAACAATGTCACGGTGATTCGCGGCTGCTATGTCAATCAGGAGGGGGAGATCATCTCCGAATTTGCTGCCTCGCCGCTGGCCATGCCGGAGGAGGAGGCCGATAAGTACCTCTCGATTTTCAAAAAGACGCTTTCCGGCATTTTGGATAAAAATCTGATCGACATGTCCTTTACCACGGAGCAGGTGCGCGAAGGCGCGGAACATGCGCTTTTGATGAAGCTGCGCGATTCGGCGTTGACGGACGATGAAGCCGTTTCGGAGTTTTTTGCGCACATTATTGAGACGTTCCGCCTGGAGGACAATTATCTGATTCTGCTCATGCACGATGCCTATGACGTGCCGGCCTTTACGATGGATGATCAGCCCTCGGACTCAGGCGCGGATGTGTTCCATTATCTAGTTTGCTCGATCTGTCCGGTGCGCCTGAGCAAACCGGCGCTGCGCTATTGCGCCTCGGAAAACGAGTTCCACACGCGGCAGCTGGATTATATCGTCAACATGCCGGAAACCGGATTTATGTTCCCGACTTTTGACGAGCGCAAGACCAACATCTACAATGCGCTTTTGTACCTGCGCGACCCGGCTAAGACCTACGACGAGCTGACTGGCGCGCTGTTTAATGCCGAACGTCCCATGCCGGCTGGCGAGCAGCGCGAAACCTTCCGCGAGGTGCTGGAGGAATCGCTGGGCGAGGAATGCAATCTGGAGGTCGTTCAGGCTGTCCATGAACAGCTCAGCGAGCGCATTCGTGAGCAGCAGGCCGACAAGGAGGCCGAGCCGCTGAAGGTGACGCGCAACGAAATGCGCAATATGCTGGCCGATTGCGGCGTGTCCGGCGACAAGGTGGAGGCGTTTACCGCGCAGTACGACGAAAAATTCGGTGCGGGCGTGGATCTGAGCCCGGTCAACATCGTCGAGCCGAAGAAGTTCAGTGTGAGGACGCCCGATGTGGTCATCAACGTCGATCCCGATCGCATCGACCTGGTTGAGACGCGCATCATTGATGGGGTGCGCTATATTCTTGTGCGCGCCGAGGAGGGCGTCGAGGTCAATGGCGTGAACATCAGCATTGCCGACGGCCAGGCCTGCCCGTTCTAAAGCATTTTCCAGCGATACGATTTGTTCAATCCTCGAACGACAAAAGTTCGGGGCTTTTTTATAGGCTAAACAGAGCGCCATGATGAAGTTAGGCGTGCGATGGAGAAGCTTTTTGAAAAGGTGATTACTGAAGATACGCCTTTATGATAAACAGCGTGCTTTAAGCCATTTTCCGTTTTGATGCATGAACGAATCGCTGATTTGACACCATGATTGGTCTTGCTCAATATGTAAAAAGCAGGCTTTGGAGTACATTCACTCATGAAAAGACCGGCTTTTAGCCTATGAAATTTCGATTTCATGAGGTCATCTGAACCGGGAAACGGGCGAAAAATCGGGTTGTTGCAATGAAACGGAGGATTGCAAAGCGCTGGCTTGTAAGATTGGCGAAGGACTGTATTTTAAAAAGAGGGTCTTTTTGACTGAAGAGGCGATGTCAGGCGTTTGAATAAATCTTCAGCGGGAGACGTTCACGATTCCTGCGTTCAATCAAAGCTTTGTCCGGCGATCAGAACAAACACCAAAAGCCGCTTTGCAAGAAACGCAAAGCGGCTTTTTTAGAAGGATAATGCTAGGCGAAGGGAAGTTTATATCTCGAAGAAGGCCTCTTCCACGCGTAGGCACAGCCGATGATAGAACATCAGGTGGTCTTCCTGAACGAGATAGGTTTCTTTTTCGCAGGATTTGAGCGTGACGTCGCACAGCTTTTCCAGCTCGCCGCCGCCGCATCCGGTCATACCGATAGTCTTCAAGCCCAGTGCCTTGGCGGCCTTGACGGCCAGCGCGACGTTTTTCGCATTGCCCGAGGTGGACAGGCCGAGCAGCACATCTCCCGGACGGCCGTAGGCCATGACCTGCTG
>CAYOTH010000379.1:0-2284 GCA_964406835.1 uncultured Oscillospiraceae bacterium | reverse complement strand
AGGCTATTCCGTGGTCTACCGAGGGCGCGCGCGGCTGCCGTCGTTTCCTGGATCGCGTCTGGCGCCTGATGGAGATCATGACCGACGAGGAAGGCGTGAGCAAGGATCTGGCCTATGATATCAACGCCTGCATCAAGAAGGTTGGCGAGGACTATGAGCGCATGAAGTTCAACACTGCCATCGCCGCCATGATGAGCCTGGTCAACGGCATTTATACCAAGGGCAGCGTGACCCGCGGCGAGATGAAGATCCTCATCCAGCTGCTCAACCCGGTTGCGCCGCATATCACCGAAGAGATCAACGAGCTGTGCGGCTTTGGCCCCGAACTGGTGCGCGAGAGCTGGCCGACGTATGATCCGGCAGCGCTGGTCAAGGACAGCGTCGAGGTGGCGCTGCAGATCTGCGGCAAGGTGCGTGCCCGCATCAATGTGCCGGCTGATTTGACCCGCGAAACGGCGAATGATTACTTCATGGCCTGTGACGAGGTCAAGAAGCTGGTGGGCGACAAGCCGGTCAAGAAGCTGGTCTTCGTGCCGGGCCGTCTGGTCAATATTGTGGTCTGATTGGCATATTATCAAATCGAATATCCTGCGGCGCGGGCAGTTTTGTCCGCGCCGGGGTATCCTATGATCGAGGGAGGTGAGGCGCCTTGTCAAATATTCAGGCGTTTATCCTGGGGCTTGTGCAGGGACTGGCCGAGTTTCTGCCCATCAGCTCATCCGGTCATCTGACGCTTTTTCAAATGTTTTTTGACATTGAAGAAGCGCCTCTTGCGCTGGATGTGCTTTTGCACATCGGAACGCTGATCGCCGTTTTGTTTGTCTATCGCAAGCGCATCATAAACATGATCTGCCATCCGTTTAAATCGGAGCTGAAATGGCTGGTTGTGGCGACGATTCCCGCTGTTTTGACAGCGCTGTTCTTGGATGACTGGATTGACGCGGCTTTCAAGGGCGATTATCTGGGCTATTGCTTTCTGCTGACCAGCTTTGTGCTGATTTTGGGCGAGTCCATCAATCGTTTCCGCGAGAAAAAGCGCAAGCGCGTCGCCTGGTATGATGCCGTGATTATGGGCTGCGCGCAGGCTGTGGCCATTGCACCCGGTCTGTCGCGTTCGGGCTGCACGATTGCGGCCGGTATGGCCGGCGGCCTGAGCAGAAAGCGCGCCGCGGATTTTTCCTTCCTGATGTCCATTCCGGCCATTCTGGGTTCGGCGGTGCTCAGCCTGAAGGATGTCTATGATGTAGCGCAGGCGGCGGGGACGTCCTTTGGCGCGGAGTTTTCGGCACTGGTTGTTCAGCTGGGCGGCATTTTGCCGGTTTTGATTGGCGTTGTGACGGCCGCTGTTTCCGGATTTTTGGCCATCAAGCTGATGCTGGCGCTGATTAAACAGGCCGGTATGCGTGTGTTTGCCGTGTATACCTTCCTGCTGGGCGCGTTTTTGATCGCCCGTCAGGTGCTGCTGGGTTAAGTTCAAAGATTAAACGACCTTTGTTTCGGGCTGGATTCCGAAGCGAAGGTCGTTTTTGCGATGGGCTTCCCTTCAAACGGGGCGGTCAAAGCGCTTAGGGAAAAGGCGTGGAAGCCGCAGAACTGATGGGGCTTTGTCGATAAACAGGCGCTCATACTCTTTTTGAGGCAAAACGGCTGTCCATGACGCATATAAGAAATCAGGCTCAGAGATTTATGCTCTGGGTCCTTTTCTGTCTTTACGGGGCGAAAAACCTTGAGAAAACATTCAGTCCATGGGATTTTGAAACGGGAAATGCTCTGAAATTCAGGCTGCTTGTCATGTGGCGAAGGATCATGAACATTAGAAAAAAACAGGCTTGTGAGGATGTGGGAGCTTGAAATAACCCAAAACGGGATTGAGCGCCTTTGGAGGCAGGCTTCGGTCCAAGAAAAATGGCTCAAAGCCGATCCGGTGATTCCGGAAAGGCTTTGAGCCGGAAAAGAATTACAGCTTGAACTGCGGCAGATACGGCTTGCTGAAGGCAAACAGCTCGTCCACCAGCTTGCGGATTTCGCGCAGATCGAGCACGGCGGAGGTGATCGGGTCGTAGCAGACGGCCTGATAGACCAGCTCGGCATCGCCGGTGAGATGCGCCTTGACGGCCATTTCTTCGATCTGGCTGGAGAGGCTCATCAGCGGCAGCACGGAATCCGGAATGGCGCCCACATGCATGGGCTGCAGGCCGTCGCGGCTGGCCAGCACGGGAACCTCGACGCACGCGCCGTAGGGCAGGTTGTCGATCAGGCCGAAGTTGCGCACATTGCCGTTGAA
>CAYOTH010000378.1:0-2303 GCA_964406835.1 uncultured Oscillospiraceae bacterium | reverse complement strand
AGGTTGTACTTCTTGCACAGCTTGGCCAGATCGGTCTTGCCAGCAGTCGCGCCGTTCTCGGCCTCGACGCGGACGGTCAGGTTCTCCTTGGTGGAATCGGAAACCACTTCGCCCAGCAGCTCGGCGAACTTGGCGGCATGCTCGGCCTCTTCAAAGGCAGCCTTCTCCCAGTACATGCCGATCTCCGGATAACCTTCGCGATGCGCCGCACGCGCCATCGCCAGATACATGCCGACTTCGGTGCACTCGCCCTCGAAGTTGGCCTTCAGGCCAGCGTAGATCGCTTCCTTGTCCTCGGCGGGCACGGTGTCCGGGATGTTCTTGTAAACGCCGATGACATGCTCAGCCGCCCAGGTCTTCTCCTCGCCCTGCAGAACGAACTTGCTGCCGGGAACCTTGCAGACGGGACACTTCTCAGGGGCAGAATCACCTTCATGAACATAACCGCAAACGGGGCAAACATACTTAGCCATAACTTGTATCCTCCTCAATCATCGTCTTGTTGATTGCCATTTCCTTGGCTCTGACTATATTATACCAGCAAATCGCCGATTGAAACACATAAATCAAAAAATTTTTTAGTTTTTTTGACGGATCGGATTTTTTCGGATGAATGGCCCCATTCCCCCCGCTTGTTTCGCCTCATTCGGTCAATATTCCCGACTATTCTCGAAAAAAGACTTGATTCATTATGCCAAATGAGATATAATAATCAGAGACGATTGTCTAAACGGCTTTAAGTGATGAAACGGAGATATCGATAGCCTATGAGAACGCTTGTCGTATGGGGCGCTGGACGCATTGGCCGCGGCTTGGTGGCTGATCTGTTTCACGAACCGCTCTGGCGCACAGTCTTTGTCGATATCGACGCTTCCCTGGTGCGTCGCCTGAACGAACGCCAGGCTTACAGTATCTTCAAGGCGCAATCCTCCGGCCTGTCGCGCACACTGATCGAAGGCGGCTTTTCTGCCCTTCACACAAGCCAGATCGATGCCCTTGAGCAGCTTTTTGAAACGGACTTCTTGCTTTTGGACATCGCCGTACCGGATAGCGCGCTGGCTCAGACGGCCGACATGCTCGCGCCGCTGATTGCTCACCGCGCGCAGACAACCGCCGCGCCTATGGATATCATGCTAAGTGTCAACATGGCTCACTCCAGCGCTGCCTTTGCCGCCCTTCTGGAAACGCGTCTTTCCGGGCAAGCCTTCATCTATTACAGCAACAGCGTCGGCATCACCAGCGTTATGTCCATGTGCATATCGCCCGGCACGCCCCAGCGCCTCCTGGCTCAGGACGATCTGGCCGTCATCAACAACGGCTACAGTGAAATGGCCGTCGGCCGCCCGGCCTTTAAGGGCGATTTGCCGCTCGTGCCGCGCCTGCGCCTCTCCGAGGATATTCAATCCGAGGATATTCGCAAGCTGTACACGCTCAATATGGCACACGCCCTGTGCTGCTATCTGGGCGTCCAAAAAGGATACCAGACCGTGATTCAGGCTGCTCAGGATCCCACAATCCGCGCCGAGCTAACCGCGGCTTTGGACGAAGCCGCCCTCGCTCTTGAATACGGCTACGGCTTTTCTGCCGGTTCCATGGCCGCCTGGCGCGGCCTCATTCTGGAGCTGCTCGATAATCCTTATATTGACGATGATCTGCCCCGCCTGGGCGCAGACACGCGGCGCAAGCTGTCCGCAGGCGATCGGCTGTGTGGCCCCGCGCAGCTGTGTCTGGAAGTCGGCGGGCAGCCCCGCGCCATCGCCCGAGTCATACGCGCCGGGTTCGATTTCACGCATGACGACGCGGGAACACGCTATGTTCGCAGTTGGGTGGCCAAGCAGGGCCTCTCTTCCGCCATACGGGAGATATGTCGGCTGACCCCCTGTGATAAATTGTTTCAAATGATCCTGGAATAAGTATTGAGGAGGAGAATCCCATGAAAACCACCGCCGTTCGCCTGTATGGTGAAAATGATCTGCGCCTGGAGAGCTTCGAGCTGCCGGCCATCAAGGACGATGAAATTCTGGTCAAGATCATCTCTGACAGCATCTGCATGTCCAGCTACAAGGCCACCATCCAGGGCAGCAAGCACAAGCGCGTGCCTGATGACATCGCCGAAAAGCCGGTCATCATCGGCCACGAGTTCTGCGGCGAAATCGTCGAAGTCGGCGCCAAGCACAAGGATAAGTTCAATGCGGGTGACAAGTTCGGCATCCAGCCGGCCATCAACTACAAGGGCAGCCTGGCTTCCCCCGGCTATTCCTATCAGAATATCGGCGGCGACGCCACCTACGCCATCATCCCTG
>CAYOTH010000377.1:0-2305 GCA_964406835.1 uncultured Oscillospiraceae bacterium | reverse complement strand
GCTGTATCCTCGGCGGCGCCGCTGGGAATGTACTTCTCGATGATGGCCGGGATGGTGCCGTCCTCGGTCAGTGCCGTGAGCGCCTCGTTGATCTTGGCGAGCAGCTCGTCGTTGCCCTTGTTCACGGCGATGGCGTAGTCCTCAGTGACGTACTCGGTATCCAGAATGACCAGACCCTCGTTGGCCGCAACAAACGCCTTGGCCGGCTCGTTGTCGATGATAACGCAATCGATCTTGCCGGTCAGCAGAGCCTGCACGGCGTCGGCACCGGCGGTGTAGCGCTCCACGGTGCCCAGGCCAGCGCCTTCGATGTCGTCGCTGGTGTAGATGTCAGCCGTGGTGGCCGTCTGTACGCCCACAGCATGGTTGGCACCCTCGGCGAAGAGATCGTCCACGCTGGTGATGGCGGAGCCTTCCTTGACGATGACTACCTGAACGCCGGTGGCGTAGGAAGTGGAGAAGTCAACGTTGAGCTGGCGCTCTTCGGTCACGGTCATGCCGGCCATGCCCAGATCAGCCTTGCCGCCCTGAATGGCGGGGATGATGGCGTTGAAGTCGATGTCGTCGATCACGCCTTTATAGCCAAGATAGTCGCAGATGGCAAAGAAGATCTCGGCGTCGATGCCGACGATGGTGTCCTCGCCGTCCACCATGTCGTGGTACTCATAGGGCGGGAAGGTGGCGTTGGTGGCCATGGTGAGGGTGGGCTTCTCCTCGGCGATGGCGACGCAGGAGAAGGACAGGGCAAGAGCCAGAACAAAGGCGAAAAGCTTCTTCATGATGAAAACCCCTTTCATACATTAATTAAAACATCTTGAATGAGCCGCCTGTGCGGCTCCGTTATGGGAGAGATTATACGCCGTATTCGCTCAAAATGCAAGAGTATACGCGTTATTTAACTAAAAGATCGTTTAAGTATGCAATTATTCACTGAAAATGTGTATATTCTGGCCGCGCGCGGACTTTGTGGCGGTTTCTGGGATCAGCTCTTAAAATACGGCGCGCCCTGAAATAATCCTTGCATGACGGACGAAATCAATATATAATAAAAAGAAGGATGACAATGGAGCGATGGCTCGCGGAGGATTATATAATAAGATGATAACCGGTATGGCCTATCTGGCGGCTTATGAACTGTGCGGCGTGCTGATTGCGGCGCGCCTGATGAAAAAGCACGGCCTTTTGACGAGGCTGTGGCTGGGGCTGGCGCTGGGCTGCGCCATGCTGATGTGGTTTCCCTCGCTGTTTGCCTTTGTCTTTGATTTTACGATGCGCGCGCAGCTGCTGGGATTGGGACTGGCCGCGGCGCTGGCTCTTCCGGCCGCCCTGTCCCTGCGAGGCGCTTCAGACGGCCTGGCGCGCTCTTCTCAGAAGCCGCCTTTTAAAATGCTGCTGGCCGGAGCACTGCCCGTTTTTCTTTTGATGACGTTCATGCTCTGCACGCACACGCTGCGCGAGGAGGGCGGCGCGCTCTATACCGGGCAGTCCACCTATGGCGATATGAATTTGCACCTGGGCATTGTCACCGGGCTGGTGGACGCGGCCTATCCGCCGGAATACACGCTTCTGCCGGGAACGCTTCTGGGCTATCCTTTCCTGGCCGATGCCTTCTCGGCCAGCCTGTATATGATGTGGATGCCGCTGAGGGCCGCCTTTTTAGTGCCGGGCGTTTTGATGAGCGCGCTGGTTCCCTGGGGCTTTGTCATGCTCTCCTGGGAGATGACGCGCTCAGAGCGGGCGGTGATTTTGTCCTGCGCGCTGATGTTTTTAAACGGCGGCTTCGGTTTTGCCTATATTTTCGATCAGGTCGGGCGGGATCCTACACGCCTTCAGGAGATGATGACCGGCTTTTATAAAGCGCCGGCCAATCTGGTGGACGATAATGTCCGCTGGGTCAATGTGCTGGTCGATATGATGCTGCCTCAGCGCACGCTTTTGGCCGGCTGGATGCTCTTGCTTCCGGCGCTTTGGCTGCTTACGCGCGCGGTGCGGGAGCAGAATACGGGCAAGTTTATTGCGCTGGGCGTCTGGGCGGGAGCCATGCCCATGGTGCATACCCATTCGTTCATGGCGCTGGGGTTAATCAGCGCCGGAGCTATGATCTATGCGCTGCTGTTGGCTCGGCGCGAGGCGCGCGCAAGGCTGTTTGTCGGCTTTGCGGCCTATGGGATTTTGGCAGTCGGCCTGGCTCTTCCGCAGCTGCTGACATGGACGTTTCCGCAGACACTGGGCGGGCATTCGCTGGCCGTGCGCTTTAACTGGGCGAACAATCAGGGCGGGCGGCTGGTGGACGAGTATTTCTGGT
>CAYOTH010000376.1:0-2321 GCA_964406835.1 uncultured Oscillospiraceae bacterium | reverse complement strand
CATCTCTTCGTCGCGGCGAATGGCATTCATGTCAGTATACAGCCCTTCGCCCACCGGGAAGCCGTAATCGCGCAGCGCCACGCGCTTCCACTTGGCCAGCGAATGAACGACCGCGCCATAGGTTCCAGTTTCGCGAATATCAAAGGATACAGCGCGCTCAACGCCGTTCAGGTCATCATTAAGACCAGTCTGCGGTTCGACAAACAGCGGTGCAGACACCCGCTTTAAATTCATGGCGCAGGCCAGCGTATCTTCAAAAATACGCTTCAGCTGGCCAATGGCCGCCTGCGTTTCATATAAACTCAGGCTGGAATGATAAGATTGAGGAATCCAGGATTTGCTCATCAATGTCGCCTCTTTTCCAGACAGCCGAAAGCTCACAGCGCTCAGCCATCCAATATTCTCCGATTATACGACACTCCAGGCCAAAAATCAATCATTTTCGGCGCGTTTTTCCTGTAAAATACGTTAAAAATGAATTTTATCCCCGGCTATTTATGCAAAACAGGACTTACACCCGATCAAACAGCTCAATTAGGCAGCGCCCAGTCTGAGCGGCCAAGGCCAGGAATGAGGGCATCAGCTCATCCGGGAATCGCCCGTAGACAAACTCAAACATCATCTGTCCCCGATAGCCGCTTTTTTTGAGCAGCGCCATGTGCTCCTCCCAGGGAATTTCTCCCATAAAGGGCAGAATATGCAGATCGTGGCCGTAGTAATTGTCATGGACATGCGTGCTCGTCACAAACGGCGCAACCTTTTCAAGCGCGCCCAGCATATGCTCCTTTCCATAGGCGCATTGCGCATGGCCAAAATCCCAGCAGCAGGAAACCGGTGCGCCCTCAAAGCGGGTCAGCAGCGACAGAATATCCTCCACCTGCGAACAATAGCGCGAGCGGCCATCCACCTCGGAAAAGCAATGATCCTCAAAAAGATTTTCAAACGCCACATCCATATCATGCGCCGCGGCAAAATCGACCAGCGGCGCGTACAATTCATACATGGCCGCGGCAATTTCCGCGCCATCCCAGTGATCGACCGGCGTGTACTCATCCGCATGAACCACCACATGCCGCGCGCCCAGCAGCGCTGCCGCTTCAAAGGAGCGCCGCAGCTTTTCTTCAAAAACCGCCTTGGGTACGCGATCATAGCGGTTAAACGGCGCATGAGACTGCTCGACGAACAAACCCGCCTCTTCAAGCGCCTCTCGCGCCTTCAGCGTTTCCTCGCACCAGGCTTCGCCGGCCGTCACGCCGCTGTAATCCAGGCACTCAAACCCGGCCGCCGCACACAGCGCCGCCGCTTCCCCTACCGAGCGCAGCCCGCCGCCGCGCTTTTTGATGACATATCCCAAATTGATGCCCAGCTTCATGAAAATCGCTTCCTTTCCAAACAAGACCGCCTCATTTTTCATCGATGATCTGCGCCTGAATACCCTCCGCTTTCTCGATCCAGGCCAGCAGCTTGCCTCGCAATTCTGCCTTAACAGCGGCATAAGCCGCCTCATGCACGCAGTTGTTCAGTTGCCATGGGTCTTTCGTCATATCGTAGAGATAATCGTCTGCATAAACGCAGGACGAAGCCGCCTCGCCGCCGTCCAGCCCCGGCGCATAGACGCCATAGAGATAATCCGCCGTGCGCACGCAGCGCCCGACGCGGCTTTCGCTGATCTGCGCATAGACCTCATTGGGACGCTGGGGATCCTGCGTGGTGATCAATTGCGCCAGATCCTCGCCGATCATCCACTCGCCCACATCGATGCCAGCCAGCGCCAAAATGGTTTTGGGCAGGCTCTCCGTGCTGACCAGCCGCTCCTCCACCCGGCCGCCCGTAAACGTGCCGCCGCTGATAATCAGCGGAACGTGCAGCGCTGAATCATGTCCTGTGCGCTTATAATCGTCGCTGCCGTTCAAGTGCTCATCCTGATTGCGCGTTTTAAAGTGCGAGCCGTGATCGGAAGCAAAAATAATCACCGTGTTGTCATATAGCCCCAGCTCCCTGAGCCGCTCAACCAGCCGCCCGAGATTGGCATCCAGCGCGGCACACTGGCCCAGGTAATCTGGATATTCCTCACGTACATTGCCCCCAAGCGCCTCCAGATCGCCGGGCAGATCATACCGGGCAAAGCGCGCGCGGGAGCCATGCGGCCCCTCGTAATGGCGGCGGTCATTCTGGTGATGCGGTTCAATGTGGGAAATCGTCAAAAAGAAGGGCTTTTGCCCATCATAGCCCTGCAAAAACTCCAGCGCCATATCCGTAATACAATCGGCGCGATAGCCCGTAAAATCAACGCGGCGGCCCTCCTCGTCAAAGACATAGCC
>CAYOTH010000375.1:0-2324 GCA_964406835.1 uncultured Oscillospiraceae bacterium | reverse complement strand
GATTACGCTGCTTCTTGGCACGGGTATTCGCGTCAGTGAATGTGTGGGCATCGATATGGATGATATTGACTTTACGCAGAACGGCTTTTTCGTCACCCGGAAAGGCGGCGCTCAGGTCATTTTGTACTTCCCCGACGAGGTGGCGGTTGTTCTCAAGGACTATATGGCCGAACGGCGGCACATCGAGGCGCTGCCCGGACACGAAAAAGCGCTCTTTTTATCCATTCAGAAAAAGCGCATGACCGTTCGGAGTGTCGAAAATCTGGTCAAAAAATATGGCGTTTTGGCTGCGCCGCTGAAAAAACGTCTCAGCCCGCACAAGCTGCGCAGTACGTTCGGCACCAATCTTTATCACGAGACCGGCGACATTTATCTGGTGGCCGATGTGCTTGGCCATAGCGATGTCAACACCACGCGCAAGCACTATGCGGCGATGTCGGATGATCGTCGGCGTTTGGCTGCCGCGCACGTCAAATTGCGCGATGAAGCGCCTTCAAGCAGCGAAACACGGTATCAGGCTGACGAAAACGATGAAAACGCCGTAAAAGAATAATGTACTGCAAGTTTTCTCTCCCCTATGGAATTCCCTCATGAAAGCGAAAAATAAGGCGCAATCGTAGAAAAACATTAAATTATGCGGCCATACGCCTGATTTCAAGCGGAGTATGGCCGTATTTCAGATTGATGCAAACATAACCGACTTTAGTCTATCAGTGACCTTCTCTTTTTTCGAAGCATTGGTCCCCCAAACAGAGCATTGACGGCACTGTAGCACTGCTGGACTGCTATGTGGGGCTGTATGAACACTACAACGAATTTACGGGGACGATCTGATGAAGCTGAAAGACAAGAAAATCGAAATACTGGCGGTGCAGTCAGTCGGTCATCAGCGAAAACGGCCATGCAGTCGAAACGCTGGAACCGATCTGTCCGCCTGTATGGGCATACTTCCGCCATCTGTCCGGCAGAGAATATCACGCAGCCAACGCCGAACACATGTAGGAAGAAGTGCTGTTCACGATCAACTGGCGCAGCGACATCACAACCGCGCATGTGATACGCTACAAGGGTGTTTTGTGGGATATTACAAGGGTGGATACATTTGAGGGATACAAAGAAGGTATATCCCTGTATTGTAAATTGCGATAGTGCCCAAAACTCTGTAAAACTAACAAAATTCGATGTTTTCCGATTGCTGAAAAAGACATCGTGCGGTATAATATTATGGCCCTTTTCATCTTAGCTCTTCTTTTGATGTGATTGCCAGGCCGCCTCTCTATTCAGATACAGATAAAACCCGCAAGCCGTTGCTTTTCAGGCAGCTGTTTGCGGGCGAAGTTATTTTATAGGCCGATTTGTGCGTCCCGAGCCTGACGAATTGCGCCGGTCGCCATTTCGTCGCAGCGGTTGTTTTCGCGGTTGTTGGCATGGCCCTTGACTTTCAGCCAGGTCACCTTGTGAACGGCGGTCAGCTCCAGCAGCCTTTGCCACAAATCCTTGTTTTCAACCGGCTTTTTATCGCTTTTGACCCAGTTTCTCTTTTGCCAGTTATCCAGCCAGTGCTGTTCGAAGGCATTGATGAGATAACTGCTGTCCGAATGCAGGCGCACTTCGCAGGGCTCCTTGAGCGCGCTCAGCGCCTCAATGGCGGCCGTCAGCTCCATGCGGTTGTTGGTGGTGTTGGGCTCATAGCCGGACATTTCCCGGCGAAATTCGTTAAACATCAGCACGGCGCCCCAGCCGCCCGGGCCCGGATTGCCCGAGCAGGCGCCGTCTGTATAAATGATAACCTGTTTCATAAACCGGTTGTCATCCCTCCTCAATCAGTTGCCGCGCCCGTTCAAGCGCCTTTTTTTCCATGCGTGAAACGGTCATCTGCGAAACGCCCAGCCGATCGGCCGCCTCGCGCTGGCTCATTCCTCCGAAATAGCGCATCGAAATCAGCTGGCGTTCGCTGTCAGAAAGCACGCGCAGTATATGGCGTATCGCATCCTGCGTGACGATGCTTTCATAGCCAGAATCCTCCTGCCCCAGGACGGCGTGAAGCGATAAATCGTTCTCCTCGGCATCGGGTGAAGCATCCAGCGAGACGGGCGTCATGAGCGTCTGCATTTCAATCACTTCCAGAATCACATCGGCCTCTTCGCCGGTTTCCTGTGCCAATTCGTCGATGGTTGGCGAGCGCATAAGCGTTTGTGTCAGCTTTTCGCGCGCCATTTCGATTTGCTTCATCAGCGCGCCACTGCGGCGAGGCAGCGTGATGGTTCGGGATTTGTCCCGAAAGTAGTTCTTCACTTCGCCGACGATCGTAGGCGTTACATAGG
>CAYOTH010000374.1:0-2335 GCA_964406835.1 uncultured Oscillospiraceae bacterium | reverse complement strand
TTCCCCGCCCTGCAAAAGCTGTTTGGCCATCATATCGGCCCACAGCCCGGCCGCCTCGTAAAAGCCCTTTTCCTGAAAGGAACGCACGGTTTCTCCGGCGTCATAGGGCTGATCAATCAGACGGGGCGTCCAGCGGCCTGTCTCGCCGTCCAGCAACACAAACTGCGCAAAACCCGGCTTATCAACCGACATGCCCGTGCTGCCGGTGTTGACCAGCATTTTGTCCTCGCCCAGCGGCATCACAAGCGGTTCATGTGTGTGTGCGCACAAAAGAAGCGCCGCGTCGGCCTCGTCAAGCCACGCCCGCGCGCGATCGATCGCTCTGGAAGGCACGCCGCGCAGATTTTCGGGCGAACCATGACAGCAGAGAATCGGCGGCAGATCGCCGAACGTCTCCACCCGCACGGCGGGCATCGATTCAAAAAAGGCGAAATCCGCCTCGTTCAGCTGCTCATAGGTATATAAAAGCGAGCCGCCCGAGGTGCCGCGCCGCCAGAGGCTTCGCCCCGATCGGTGATCGAGCATATACTGCTCGCGATTTCCGCGCACAAAGCGGCAATCGTGGCTCAAGGCATATTCACGGATCAGATCCAGCGTCTCGCGCGGGCAGGCGCAGTCGCTGACGTAATCGCCCATGAAGAGCACCGCCGACGCCTTTTCCCGTTCAATGCGTTCAAGGCAGGCGCGCAGCGCGGTCCAGTTTCCGTGTATGTCACCCAGCGCGGCAATCGTCATGCGCGTTCCTCCTCTTATTTGAAGTTCAGGTAGGTCAAACGATGCAGGCCCAGCCCCTCGAGATAGGCCGCCGCCCTTTCCCAGGCCGCCTCGTCGTCAAAGCGATCGGGCGAGTGCGCGTCGGTGCCGATGATGCACTCATTCCCCTCCTCCGCCACAACCTCCCAGAAATACGGCGTGGGATAGTGCAGCATGGTGTCCGGCTCCTTGCGGCAGTTGATTGCGCCCAGCAGGTTGTATTCCAGCGGCACATTGAGCGCTTTGGCCGCGCGGCACAATTCGCGGGCCGTCTGACGGCAATGCTCGTCAAAGCCCACATAGTGCCTAAAACACAGATCCGGGTGGGCAAAATACGAATACAGGCCGGTTTCCATACCGGCAACACACATTTTGACATAGCGCGCCAGATGCTCGGGCGTGGTGCAATTGCCAAAGGAGAAGCCACCGTCATCGGTCGTATCCATGTGGTTGCCCAGAATCAGATACTCGATGCCGCGCGCCTCTTTGGTTTCGGCCAGCCAGTTTTTGTAGACCGGGAAAAACTCGCACTCCAGGCCCAGATGCACCTCCAGCCGCCCGGCATACTCCGCCTTGACCTCATTGACCGCCTCGATATAGCCGTCCAGCTGGTCAATCGTCATGTGGTAGGTCGGCTTATAGTCGTTTTCGTAGGGCCAGGCCGTGTGATCGGTAAAGCCCAGAACGCGATAGCCCTTTTCCAGCGCACGCTGGCAGTACTCCCGCTCGGTGCCGCTGGCATGAAGGCAGCGCGGCGTATGCGTATGATAATTGGTTTTAATCATGGTTCAGATCGCCCCTTTGTTGATGTATGCCTATCATACACCTTTGCCGATCGGCTGTCCAGCCCGGGGATGTGAAATCTGGCCAAAATAAAAAAGCCGCCGGACGGATGATTTCCCCCCGCCGACAGCTTATAGGCTTTATCGCTTTTCACCACGCGCTTCGCTCTTTGCGCGCAAAAGCGTTTTGATTTTCTCCTCGTAGAAGGCGCACAGCTCATCCGCCGCCTCCATGCTGGCCGCCTCTGCCACCACGCGGCATTCAGGACGGTCATCCAGCGGCGTAATGCGCGCCCAGCCCTCCCCTCGCCGAAGCGTCATCCCGTCCTCCTGCGCCGCCTCATCGTTTTTCAGCAGCTCATGTAAAACGCTCCCGCGCTCTCTAAAGGGCAGCGGAACCGTGCGCTGGCACCGCCTGGGAATCGGCATACGACGCAGCCACGAGCGCAGCGTCAGGCCATGGCGCGCCAAGAGAGCAATGCAGGTCAACGCCGCATACAGGCCGTCAAAGTGCAGCATGAGCAGCCGCTCGTCCTCGTCGGCCAGCGATCGCATCAGCGCCGAACGTTCCTCGCTCACACGCCTGACTGCTCTGTGACTACACCCGGCCAGCTCATCGGCCGCACGGGTTGTGTCACCGGGCAGAATCAGCGTGCCCTCGCTCATCTCAAGCGCCGCCCAGGCCAGCAGAAGCTGTCCCTCGGCCTCGCTCAGGCAGCCGTTCTCGTCGGCCAGCGTCATTTTTTCGCCGTCTGCCGAAAGCCATACGCCGATTTCCCCAGGCGAAAGCTCCATCATAT
>CAYOTH010000373.1:0-2337 GCA_964406835.1 uncultured Oscillospiraceae bacterium | reverse complement strand
GATCGAAATAGAACATGAACTCGAAAGCGCGCCCGGTCAGCGGACGGCTTTCCAGCTTGTTGAGGTTGACATCCAGCGCGTAAAAGCGTGAAAGCAGCTTGTACAGCGAGCCGGGCTCATGCGGCAAAACCGCCATAAGGCTGGTTCGGTTCGCGCCGGGATAGATTTCCAGCTCCTTCGAAATGCAGATAAAACGCGTGTAATTATTGTCCTGATCCTGCACACTCTCGGCCAGACACTTGAGACCATACAGCTCGATGCATGAACGCGAAGCCAGTGCCGCCACATCGCTGCGGTCGCTTTCTGCCACGCGCTTGGCCGCCTCCGCCGTGTTGGCGCAGGGAATCACGCGCACGCCGGGCAACGACTGCAAAAAGCGCTGGCACTGGCTGATCGCCTGCTGATGCGAATAGATCTCACGAATACCCGAAAGCGACGCGCCGGGACGCGCCAGCAGATTGTGATCGACCTTCAGGCGCACGCTGCGCACAATGCTGAAGTGGTGGCTCATCATCAGATCATAGACCGAATTGACCGAACCGGCCGTGCTGTTTTCAAGCGGCAGCACACCATAGCGGCACAGTCCCTTCTCAATGGCCGAGAACACCGCCTCAAACGACGAAAAATACATGA
Organism: uncultured Oscillospiraceae bacterium; assembly: GCA_964406835.1. GTDB lineage: Bacteria > Bacillota > Clostridia > Christensenellales > Aristaeellaceae > Firm-10. The sequence goes on along the minus strand of CAYOTH010000373.1, from coordinate 1,704 downwards.
TGTTGGCGCGGCGCATCAGCTTATCGCAGGCCAGCTGGGAATAAGCGCCCTCCACGCCCTGACAGGCCACCGACGCCCCCTCCGGAAAGAGCTGAGGGGTGGTGTCAATGGCGCGATGGATTTTTTCAGTCAGCGCCGTGCCATAGCCGTTCAGGCGCGTCTGATAGGTTCGGCTCAAATCGAACATCAGCGAATACAGCAAAGACGTATATTCCTGAATGTCCTGCGGCGACTGCTCCATCACCGCGCGCATTTTCTCGCGCTCACGGCCGGCATCGCGAATGGGCAGATCGTTGTCCTTTTTGTAGGCAGCGATCTCCCCGGCCACAGCCATGCGCCGGGCGAAAAGCTTCACCATTTGCTCGTCAATTTCATCAATCTCGCGCCGATAATCGCTCTGATCCATTGTATTTTCCCTCGCTTTTCGTTTGATATTTCGTTTTATTGCTTTATTTAGAGATATTTCCTTTGAGCCAGCAGCGCGTCAAATGCCGCAATGGCCGCCGCCGCCTCCACACAGGGCACCGCCCGCGGCACAATGCACGGATCATGCCGCCCGCCGACTGTCAGGGGCGCTGCTTCCAGTGTCTGCATATTCACGCTTTGCTGCGCGCGCGCAATCGAGGGCGTTGGCTTAAAGGCCGCGCGGAAGACAACCGGCATGCCGTTCGTAATACCGCCCAATATGCCGCCGCAGTGATTGGTCAGCGTCTTCACCTGTCCGTCCTCTACGATAAAAGCATCGTTGTTTTCGCTGCCGAGCATCCGGGCCGCCTCAAAACCAGCGCCAAATTCTATGCCCTTGACCGCCGGAATGCCGAACACAATCGAGGAAATCCGGTTTTCCATGCCGCCGAACATAGGATCTCCCAGCCCGGCCGACAGATTAAGCACGGCACATTCCACCACGCCGCCCACCGAATCCCCAGCAGTGCGCGCTTCGGCAATGCAGGCGCGCATCAATTTGCCGCGTTCATCGTCCACCACCGGGAACGGCTTGTCCGCCGTCGAGGCACACAATTCGCCGTCATCCTTCACCCCGCCGATGGAGGCAATGCGGGAGATCACCTGCACACCCTCGCGCGCCAGCCATTGCAGGCACAATCCGCCGGCAATGCACAAAGGCGCTGTCAGCCGCCCGGAGAACTGCCCGCCGCCGGCATAATCGCGCGCCTCGCCGTATTTGACGCGCGCGGTATAATCGGCATGGCCGGGACGCGGCACGTCCTTCATCGGCGCATAATCCTGCGAACGGGTATCGCCGTTTCGAATGATGGCCGTCACCGGCGCACCGCAGGTTTTTCCGTTGGCCAGACCGGCGATAAATTCGGGGGCATCGGCCTCTCGCCGCGCCGTAGAATAGGCGTTTTTCCCGGGCGCACGCCGCGCCATGAAGGCCGCAAGCGCCGCCTGATCGATTTCAAAGCCGGACGGCAGTCCTTCAATCGTCACGCCAATGGCCGGAGAATGAGATTGACCGAAAATCGTTATTTTCAGGTTTTCGCCATAGCAATTGCCCATTTATTCTACCTCCAGCCCACTTAAATCATCCCAGAATTTCGGATAGGACTTGCGCACGCACTCGGCATCGCGAACGACCACCTCGCCCGTGCAGCCGCACGCTGCCACCGCCGCCGTCATCGCCAGGCGATGATCACCGCACGGATCGACCACGCCGCCAGAAAGAAACGCTCGACCCTGAAC
>CAYOTH010000372.1:0-2378 GCA_964406835.1 uncultured Oscillospiraceae bacterium | reverse complement strand
GTGTGAGGCCGCCGTCCATGCAGACGATCAGATAATCACAGCCGGAGAGGGCGCGTGCTCTGGCCAGCTGATAGGCATGGCCGTTGTGAAAGGGATTGTATTCGGCAATCACGCCGCAGATGGTCATCGTGCATCACCTCCGCATTCTTGTTATTATAAATCAAGAACGGCATGCACGTCAAGAAAAATATAGAGCGCGGCGCCGGAATACAAAAAAATACCCGGGACGACGCCCGGGCATGAATTAAGAAGAAGGAACAAGGGGGAGGATCAGGCGTTGGCGGCTTCTTCGCGCGTTTTGATGCGAGCGATGATGTAGATAAAGACAGACGCCACCACCATGAAGAAGCTGGCAAAGAGCAGCAGATACTGGTTGTTGATCATCGTCATGCCCAACAGGGTGATCGTTTTGCCCTCGGTACCCAGTATGAAATACTTGCCCACCGTGACGCCCAGCAGCGAGGCCAGGCTGCCCATGGTGCTGTAAAAGGAGATGTAGATGGTGGAATGCTGCGCGGGGATGTTGTGATAAGGCACGCCGGAGAAGGCCGTGCTGACGCCCACGCTGACCATGGAGCCGATCAGGCAGGCAATGGCGTAGAAATAGACCGTGGCGCGGGAGGTGAAGGCAAAGCCAATGTAGCTGAGCATATACAGCGGCACGGCAATGCTCAGCAGCTGGAACCAGTTCATGCGGCGCAGGATCCTGTTCCATATCGGTGCGGCAAAGAAGGCGACGGCCGTACACAGCAGGCTGACCAGCATGAGGTAAGAATAGCTCGCGCCGACATCGCGCAGCATGTAGATCGAGTGATAAGAGCCGGGAATGCCGCAGGCGAAGTTCCAGAGCATTGCGCAGGCGACATTGAGCAGATAGCTCTTGTGCTTGAAGGGCAGAACGAACAGATCGCGGATTTTAAAGGGCTCCTCGCTCTTCTCATAGGGATATTCGGTGATGTGGAAATAGACCACAACCTCGAAGACAGCTAGCAAAAGGGCAAAGAGGCGCAGAATCAGCAGGCCCTCGTATTCCTTGCCGAGGGCGCTCAGCCAGTCCACCAGGCGGCTGCCAATCAGGTTAAAGATGGCGACGACCACGCCGTTGGTCATGGTAATCAGCGAGAAATAATTTTTGCGCACGCGATCCGGAATGGACTGAATGTGCCAGATGTTGATGCCGGGAACGCTGAAGGCAGAGACTAGGTTGACCACCAGCACGCTGAGCATCATCATGGTCATTTTACCCTGCTGATTCAAAGGCAAAATGGGAATCAGGCCGATGACCAGGATGTTGACAAAGTACATGATGGCGCGCATGACGGTGAGCAGTGTCCGGCGCTTGGGGAAGCGTTCGAGCAGTATGGGTGCGAAGATTTGCAGCAGGTTGGCCGCGCTGCCAATCATGCTGAGCGTGCCGATCATGCTGTCGCTCGCATTGAGCAGGAGCAGAAGGCCACTCCAGAAGGAGCCGCCAATCAGGTTGGCCGTGATGTTGGAAGAGTAGTTGATGCTCAGGTGTCGGCAGCGATCGGCTGCTGTGGGGTCATTTTTGGAATACCATCCGGCAACGAAGGTCAGGTAGAGCTTATCGCGCAGGGGATGCCGGACGTATTCGGGATCGACATTCTGGTTTCTTCTCATTCTCATAGGGATACGCTCCTTCAGCTTTTCTCCGCCTACATAATAATTCCGAATCGTTCGAATGTCAAGGTGCAATTGGCCGATTGAAAAAATATTTTTTGATATGATTAATCGGATGATTTTGATTGATATTTTTCATAAGGGAGGCTATAATAAAAAGACTGTCAAAAAAACATAAGGAAGTGGTCAAGTGAACTCGAAGTTTACCAAGGCGCAAAGACGCATATTTATGGCGTGCTTTCTAAGCTACGGATGTGCCTATGTCGGAAGGCTGAATCTCTCGGCGGCGCTGAACAGCATTATTGGCTCTCTGGCGCTGACCGATGCGCAGGGCGGCATGTTTCAGACAGTTTTTGCACTCACCTATGCGGTGGGGCAGCTGGTGAACGGCTCGATCGTCGATAAAATCAGCGCGCGGCTTTATATCTTTGCGGGCCTGGTGCTTTCGGGTCTGTGCAATCTCTGCTTTGGCCTGGCGTCCTCTTATTGGATGATGGTGGCGATCTGGGCGCTCAATGGCGCGGCGCAGTCCATGCTCTGGACGCCTATTGTCAAGCTGATGGCCACCTGGTTTAAGGGCAAGCGGCGCAGCCGGGCGTCGTTTGGCTTGTCGATGACGTTGGTGCTGGGCAATCTGACAGCCTGGGTGCTGGCCGGTTGTCTGGCCACGCTGGTCAGCTGGCGCTTCAGCTTTATCATTCCGGCGCTGATTACCGGCGGCATGGGCGTGTGTGCGC
>CAYOTH010000371.1:0-2383 GCA_964406835.1 uncultured Oscillospiraceae bacterium | reverse complement strand
TTGTGCTTCAGTGGACGCTGCGAAATCCCGTCGTGACGAGCGCGCTGATTGGCGCGAGCAGACCGGAACAGCTTGAAGAAAATGTTCGCTCCTTTGATCGCCCCGCCCTTTCCGAGGATGAACTGCAAGAGATTGAACAGATCCTGGAAGGAGCCTGAATCCATGAGCGAGAAAATCACGCGGCATTATCCCGTTTTCAACGGTACTCGGGTTTGGGAAAACGCTTCTGTCACCATGGAAAACGGCATCATCACAGAAGTAAAAACCTTGGAGGAAAGCCCGGCGGACACCCGCTGTTTTCTCATGCCCGGACTGATCGATGCCCATACCCACATGGGAACGATGGCGCAGGTTGAGACGATGCTGAAGCACGGCATTATCGCAACCTGCGACGTATGCGCGCCGCAGGAGCTTATCGCCGCTTCTGACCGACTCATCATCCATTCCTCCGCCAGCATGGCGATGGGTGTTGTGCTCAGCGGCAAAAGCTATGTGGAAAAGGCGGTTAAAGAGGGCGCAAAGTACATCAAAGTGCTGCTGTTTAGCCCCCATTCCATCGGCAAGAGGGCACTGTGCAGCATTGTGGACGCGGCGCATGAAAAGAGCCTGAAGGTCGCTGTCCATGCGACAGAGATTGCCACGGTTCGACAGGCGGTGGAGGCAGGCGCAGACATCCTTCTCCATGTGCCGATGAAAGAGTCGTTCCCGGAGGAGCTGGCGCAAGCCATCGCGGAAAAACACATCACCGTCGCGCCGACGCTGGTGATGATGGAAACTTTCGCGCATTCTGGGCGCAATGGCTATCTGCCAGCGCATTATGCCAATGCAGAAGCCGCCGTCCGGCTGCTGCGCGAGAGGGGCGTGGAAATCCTCGTGGCAACCGACGCCAATCCGGGCAGCTTTGCACCGGGCGTGGTCTATGGCAGCTCCCTGCATCGGGAGATGAAGCTGCTGGTGAAGGCCGGTCTGTCTCCGCTGGATGTGCTGCAAGGCGTAACCCGCAAGAACGCGCAAGCCTTTGACTTAGCAGACCTCGGTACGATCGCGCCGGGGCAAAAGGCGAATCTGATCCTGATCGAAGGCCGTCCGGATCAAAATATCACTGACAGCATGAAAATCGTGCAGATCTGGGTCGATGGAAAGCCCATCATGAAATGAGGAAAAGCAAATGAGGATTATTACGGTTGAAGAACATGCTATCAGCCCTTCATTGAACAGAGCCATTGCAAAATACGGCAGGGGCGGCGCTTCCTATCAGGCGCTGGCACATTCCAAGGGCTACCCCTATGACGCGGATCCTATGCTCTTTGCGGATCTTGGCGCAAAGCGAATCGCTGACATGGATGCCGCGGGCATCGACATGCAGGTGCTATCCTGCCCGGTTCAGCCGCAGCAGCTGCCGCCGGACGTCGCCGTTTCTGCGGTTCAGGATGCCAACGACGAGCTAATGGCAGAGATCAGCAAGAATCCGAATCGTTTCGCAGGGCTTTGTTCACTGCCGTGGCCGGATCCTGAGGCGTCGGCGAAGGAGCTCGACCGGGCCGCGAAGCTGGGATATCGCGGCGTGCTCATCGGCGGCCGCGCGATCATTGAGGGCGGATTCTTGGATGATCCGCGCTTCACGCCGGTGCTGGAAGCGGCCGATGCGCTGCATATGCCGATCTACGTTCACCCCGGCGCACCCATGGATGCGGTGCAGCAGGCTTATTACGCCGGGCTTGACGATCTGGTCAGCGCGCGGCTGTCGCTGTTTGGCTGGGGCTGGCATCATGAGGCGGGCATTCAGGTGCTGCGCATGATCCTCGCGGGCGTGTTCGACCGCTTCCCCAAATTGCAGGTGATCTCCGGTCACTGGGGCGAGATGGTTCCCTTCTTCCTCTCCCGGCTGGATCAGGCGCTGCCGCAGAAGGCCACGCATCTGGAACAAACCATCACTGAAACCTATCGGCAGCACGTCTATGTCACGCCCAGCGGCATCTTTGATTGCCCGCAGCTCAAATTCTGCATGGAAGTGCTTGGCGCAGACAAAATTATCCACTCGGTCGATTTCCCGTTCATCGCCAATCAGGGTGCGGAGGAGTTTATTGAGAATGCTCCAATCAGCGCTGCGGAAAAGGAAAAAATCGCACATGGCAACGCAGAACAGCTGTTGAAACTGTAAATATGCGACGGCTGCTGACATCATTTGCATAGGATTTATATCCAAACGAAGGCTCAGTGGTTGCAACCACCGAGCCTCAGCCTGTCAAAGAAGCCCGTGTCCCTTTCGGAACACGGGCTTCTTTACTGCTCTTTGATTATGCAAACTGGGCGTATTCGAAGAAGATGTGGCCGATGGCGTTCTTGACGATGCCCGTGATGTTGGACTTGACGAGGTAGTCGT
>CAYOTH010000370.1:0-2399 GCA_964406835.1 uncultured Oscillospiraceae bacterium | reverse complement strand
GTTCGGGGAGGCAGCGTTCGAATCGGCTCGCCGTCAAGCAGACTTCGCCCGTCCTTCCACTTAAGAAAGCCCATAATGCAGCGTAGAAGCGTCGTTTTGCCCGCGCCATTGGGGCCAAGCACGGCTAAAATCTCGCCCGATTCCAGCGAAAAATTGACGTTTCTGAGCACCTCGCGGCCGCCCTTAGCATAGGCAAAGCCGCCGTTTTCAACCGACAGGATCATGAATTCCACCCCCGGCTCTGCCTGAGCAGATGAATAAAGAACGGCGCGCCAATGATGGCCGTCAGGATCGAAATCGGAATTTCGGAGGCCGTCGCACTGCGTGAGAGCGTATCCACCAGTGTCATAAACACCGCGCCCAAGCTGAGCGAGGCCGGCACCAGACGCGCGCTTTCACTGCCAAAGAGCATCCGGCAGATGTGCGGAATGAGCAGCCCGATCCAGGCGACCTGCCCGCACATGGCCACTGAGGCGGCGGTAATCATCGTCGCGGCCAGCGAAACGACCACGCGCAGCGCCGTCAGGTGAACGCCGGTTGCGCGCGCCTCATCCTCGCTCAGCGGCAAAATGTTGAGCCGCCAGCGCAGGGCCACCAGTACGATGATGCCCGCAATCAGAAACGGCGCGCCAAAGCGCAGCGTCGGCCAGACCGCCGAGGCCAGGCTGCCCATCAGCCAATAGGTAATAGCCGGAAGCTGCGAATCTGAATCGGCCACATACTTAACCAGCGATACAAAGGCCGTAAACAGCGAGGAGATCACCATGCCGGCCAGCACAATGGAGGTCATCGTCTGCGCGCTTTCCCGCTTACTGCCCACTAAAAACGTCAGCGCCACCGCCAGAAAGCCGCAAAGAAGCGCCAGCACCTGCACGGCCATTATCGGCAGGCCCCACAATAGCCCCAGCGCCGCGCCCAGGCTGGCTCCGCTGGCCACGCCAAGCGTATCCGGCGTCGCCAGCGGATTGGAAAACAGGCTCTGGAACGCTGCTCCGGCCACTGACAGGCCGCCGCCCACCAGCATGGCCAGCAGCACGCGCGGCACGCGCATCGTCCAGACAATGGTTTCCGAACGCAGCGCCTCCCCGCTCTCCGCGCCGAAGAGCTGCATTCCCTTGCGAAGGAGCGTCAAAAGAACCTCGCGCGGCGATATGGCATAGCGCCCCAGCCCGATGCAGATCAGCCCTGTCAGCAGCGGCAAAAGCCACAGTATCAGCGCCGCCGGGCGTGAAAACCCGATTTTCCGGCTCGATTCCTTCATGATGGATACACTCCTTCTTGACCGTCATAGCTCTTTGATAAACGCCGCAGCCTGCCCCGAGGGATTAAAGACGGCAGACTGCGGCGCATTTTTCATGCTTTTGGAAAACGATCAGCCCATGGCCGATTCAGCCGGCGGATTGTACAGCGTATCCAGATCCTCCTGCATCAGCTCAAGGCCATAGAAATCGCGATAGTAATCGACAATCACCTGATCCATGTCGATGTCCTCAAACAGCTGTGGATAGATCTTCTGTGCCATCCACTGAAGCGCCAGCGGCGAATCGGAGCAGGGCGGGAACCAGTAATAAACGCCCAGAGGCATCTTATAGACGCGGCCGTTCTGCACGGCGGTCAGGCCGCTCCAGTCCTGTCCGTCCACGGCGGTGCTGTTCAAAATATCCTCTGCCGTAAACGCGCTGAAGCTATTGAGGAAAATCACCTCAGGATCCCAGGCATAGACCTGTTCGAGCGTCACCGGAGACGTCGCCGTTTCGATCTCGGTCGCTACGTTCTCCGCGCCGATGGCCGACAGCCAATAGCGTCCGAACGTGCTGCCCGCCGCCACAATGGCCGACTGGGTATAGTTGGTCAGAATGAGCGCCGACGACTTCTCCTCTTCGCTCAGCGTAGCAATGCGCTCCGCCACCATATCCTGCACGCCGCGGCCGTAATCAACGATCTTCTGCGCGCGCACTTCCTTGCCCAGCACCTCGCCGATCAGTGTCGCCCAGGTGTTGAATGTTTCCACGGTGTTGCAGTCGCCAAGCGACGTGCTGAAGCCCACGCAGGGAATATCCAGCGCCTTCAGCTGCTCGACGGCCGCGCAATCGGCGGCGTTGTTGGTATTATAGAACACCACATCGGGCTCAAGCTTAACCACCTCTTCGACGTTGACGCTTTCGCCCTCAGCAAAGGTCGTGGACACGTTGACCACGTCTGGCGCAATGCGGCTGACAAAGGACTTCACCGCCGCGTTCTTCGAGGGCGGGGTCAGGCCCACCAGCTTTTCGCCCGATTCCTCCACCATGCAGAACACGGAAGCCAGAGGCATCGTCGAAATAATGGCGATGCGATTGATCTCGGCAGGAACGGTAACGCTCTGGCCGATGGTATCGGTCACGGTGCGAGTAGCGGCT
>CAYOTH010000369.1:0-2403 GCA_964406835.1 uncultured Oscillospiraceae bacterium | reverse complement strand
TCTATTATATCAGAAAAGGCCGCTTTTTGCGACCTTTTTTGACAGGCTGAGCCCTCTAAGGGCTTATTTCCTGGAATCACCCTCTGAAGAGGGCATCAAGCGTCTTGTCAATCACACGCTTCGCAAATCCTCCCACTCGGGGATTCGTTCAAGGTCTTATTCCGTCTTATACCATATCGATCACTGACCATTTCCCGCGGAGATCGATTCTGTGACTGTATAACTTTTGCTAAAGCTACTTTTCATGACCCCAAATTAAAACCGGGGCTTTATATCACCTGTTCACCTAACAAGAGACAAAGCGGGACGCCTTCAAGCCATAGGCTTGAAAGAGGTCCCGCTTTTGATTAATTCATTGCGCGCGTCAGTTGGGATTGAAGGAATCGACGCCCTCCTCGTCGTACCAGCTGTAGCGCACCTCTTCGCCGTCAATCAGCCAGCGCTCCGGAAAAACGTTTTCCATCCAGTCCAGCGGAATCTGCTCGTTGTCCTGCACGGAATTGACGCGCCATGCCGCCTTGAGTTCCTGAAGCTCATTCTCCTTCAGTACGCCCGGCTTGCAGGAGACAAACAGCGGCGAACCGCTGCGAGAGAGCACATCCAGCCAGCGGCGATTCAGCACCCACGGCACCTTGCCCGTAATGCCCACGCAGTCGGCATCGCACATATAGAAGATGCCGTTCTGTATTCCCCGGAAGGCCAGCGTGTTGACGCCCATGCGGCGCGTTCTCGACCAGGCCAGGCCGGAGGTATCGTCGCCGGTGCGGTTCAGCTCATAAAGCCCCGCGCACAAATGTGAAATGGTATTGCAGCCGATAATCACACAATCATCGCCCGCTTCCTCGCGAATGGCCGTGTAGAAATCCACGACGATCTCAGCCGACGTGCGGCTGCGGTCATAAAAATGCCAGCCGTCCTCGGTGATCTGGTTCGGCTTGCCATAGCCGTTCATCTGGAAGCCCCACAGGCCAAATATATCGAACGTCGCAAAATCGTGCTTAATTAGCTCATAGCCCCAAGCCCGCAGCATGGCCGTCGTGCGGCGAACATAAGCCATGACAGCCGGATGCGAGGGATCGAAAAAGGTGTCCTCGCGCATCAGGCGGCATTCCTCGCCCAGCTCCGTCACCTCATAACTGCGGTTGGAAAGATAGCGCACCCAGATGCCCGGCCGCACGCCCAGCGCGCGCATGTCATCGGCCAGCCGCTTCATATCCGGGAATTTGCCCTCGCGCGGAATCCACGGGCCGTCGCAGTCGTTCTTTTCCCAGCCGTCGTCAATCACCATATAGGGCCTGTTTTCAAGCCCTTCACACTGCTCGGCCACGATTTGAGTATCTCTGAGAATCTCCTCGTGAGAGGATTTGCCGTAAGCATAGTACCAGTTGTTGGAACCGTATACCTTATGATCGGGCAGACGGGATTCAGGGCACATCGCCCGGCAAAAGGCGCGTCCGGCTTCAAAGGCCGAAACATCCCGATAATCACCGAAGAGCACCTCGCAGACCGTCAGCTCGCGCTCGCCCAGACGCACGCCCTCACCGCCGTTTCGAATATCGGCCCACATCGTCACGCCGCAGGAATCATACTGCCAGGTGACCATCGCCGCGCAGCGCACCTTAACGCCAAAGCCCTCCGTATACCGGCCGGCCGTCTCCCGGTCCTGATCCGTGCCGTTGGAAACGAGCATATACCAAGGCATCACGCGCTCCGGGTCAATGCCGCCCCAGTGCAGATCGCCATAGCCGCGCTCATAGGCATCGCCATAAATGCGCACGATCTCCCTGCGCTTCTCCTCTTCGGCAAAGTTCCAGCGCAGGCGAATGTATTTAAGCGGCGTCTTCGGCGCGGCAATCTTCACCTTCAGCGCCTCTGCCTGCATGGACAGCCTGAGGCGCACATCTCTCTGAACAGCCTCCGGGGCTGCCTTTCCCGAAAGACGCTCCGTTTCCGTATAAACGGCATAAAAATCCGGACAGCGAAGCTTCATAAGTCCATCCTTCTTTCCTGCAAGTTCTTTTAATGCATTATATCATAAGCCGCCCCTGCTTTGCAACTCAGGGATTAAGCCCGGCGCTCCCGAGACCTGTTTCTCGCTGATGGAGGCAAGGTCTCCCCCCCGCTTCTTCTCCCGGACAGCTCCGCCTGCCCGGCAATGGCCTTGCAATTTCGAGGCAACGACCGCCCAGACGCAGCCATTCCTGTCCGTCGGCTTTTTCTCCTGCTTGGGAGATCCTACGCCAACTAGACTTCCCCTGATATAGAGTTAACGAAAAATTTCTCATGGCGATCAGCGTTCCGCCTCGCTCGAAGCGTGGCTTTTCGGCTATACAAAACGCATTCTGTCCCGGAATGCCCCCGGACGGAATGCGTTTTAGTTGTTTGTTTTACACTCTTCTGAGC
>CAYOTH010000368.1:0-2413 GCA_964406835.1 uncultured Oscillospiraceae bacterium | reverse complement strand
GACTGGGCTGGACGAAGCAAGGCCAGCGTGCAAAGAGGCTGACTCGAAAGCGGCTTGGTTTGCCTGAAGACGTTCGCAGAAAACACTTCAGGCAATGGTTCACCGAACAGAAATCGGCTGAGTGAGGACGGCACGCGGATAACCGATGAAAATGGCCTGAAAAAGCCTGCGTTCAGGACGCGGCTTTGCTTTATGGATTCGAAGCCTGAGCGTATGCTCTGGGGCGAACGGGGTGCAGGTTATAAAAGAGCGGGGCGACGAAGCCGGGAAACGCGGCGGTTTGAAGCAGCGTCATTCAGGCAACCCCTTAGAAAGGAGATTTTTTATGCGTACTGATGTTGTTTATCGCTACGACGGCTCGTTTGACGGGCTGCTCAGTTGCATTTTTCAAAGCTACGTTCGCCACGAGCTGCCCTGCGCCGTGCTGGCGCCCGACAACACGCAAAGTATGCTCTTCGAGACGATTTCCATCGAAACCGATCACGAGCAGGCGGCGCGCGTCGCCTCGGGTGTAACGCACAAGGTCTCGCCCGAGGCGATGGACTTCATTCGCATGGCGCACCTGACCTGCCTGGCCAACCGCGACGCCGCGATTGTGCTGTTTTGCCGACTGGCGATGCGCGTCGGCCCGTCGATCATGAACCGGCTTTCCGACGCGCGAGTGAACATGCTCTACCACGGCATCAACTTCCTCGAGCGCGAGGCGCACCACTACATGGGCTTCATCCGCTTCAGCGAGGTGGACGGCACGCTGGCCGCGGCCATTCGCCCCAAGAACAGCGTGCTGCCGCTGCTCGACCCACACTTTTCCGATCGTTTCAACGCCGAGCGCTTCATCATACACGACGTGACGCACGCTCAGGCGCTGATGCATATGCCCGGCCTCAGCCGCATTGTGCCGATGGAGCGCCTCACCCTGCCCGTGCTCAGCGCGAAGGAGATGCATATCGCCGCGCTGTGGCAGCGTTTTCACTCGACCGTGGCCATCGAAGGCCGCGCCAATCCCGCTCTTCAGCGCGCGCTGCTGCCGCTGCGCCACCGCCCGGCGATGACCGAGTTTATGGAGCTGGCCGCCGAATCCGGCGAAGCGCTGCCCGAAACCGTCTGCCCCACGCCACCCGCCGTCCCCCGGGCGATTTGAGGGCGAAGAGCCTACCCGCCGACAGGGGTACGCGGCAACGGACGGCAGCGTTTTTCGCTTCAAGCACCGCTCCCCCATGATAACGTCATAGGTCATACCGCTCCTGGGCGACGAGGGCAATCGCCAAGCGCGGGCTTTGCCTGGGATGAAGAGCGTGAAAAGGCCAGGCAGCGGTCTGTGAAAAGAGTGAGACCGAACATCGTCCCAAGCGGCGTTTTTCAGCAAGGCCTTAAAGAAGGAATCGGCGCCATATGCGAAGTTCGGGCTATGAGCAGTGCAGAAACATTGGCAGGCGTGAACGCAACCGTTCGCGTCGAAGAGCAAAAGACTCAGAAGGAACCAACGTTTTTCCCTGGAAGGCCGTTTTCAAGACGTCTGCGCGCAAAAAAACAACGCCCGAATTAATGAAAAATAGGGCTGTAAGCGGAAGACGGACCTAAAAGCATGAATAAATATCCTCGGAGTTTCCGGAAAACAGGCCGAAACTCTTGTGGATAACTTATTTTTGCGCTCTTGGCGCTTGGAAATGTGCTTGTATAAAACTGCCATGGGCACAAAATGCCCAGAAAAGCCGCTGCGCTTTACCGGTTTATTTCCATTTCTTTGTCGGAAGACATGTTTATGCTCTTTCGATGCATGACTAAAATCGTCCCCAAAGGTCGAAAACGGTATTTGTTAAGTCTTCTGTTATGACTTGACTTTTTTCGGGAGATGACGTATAATAACTCTTGTCGTTGAGACATGTGCCTGTAGCTCAGCCGGATAGAGTGCTTGGCTACGAACCAAGAGATCAGGGGTTCGAGTCCCTTCAGGCACGCTGCAACAGCTGATTCTTTGGAGTCGGCTGTTTTTTTGTTGTTTCCTCGTTGCCCCGCCGCCTCAGCCACAGCTTGAGGAAAGCCCTCGTTTCCCCATTGCAGGACGCTGCGGTCATCCGCCATGACTCAAAACCGTCAATCGACGCGCAGGACGCTGCCTCGTCCATAGAGCGAAGCCGTATTGGAAGCAGCGTTTTCGCTTAGCGGGCAGCGTGGCTTCAGGCTGATTACCGTGTTCAAAACGACGTAATTCCTCCTCTCGCCGTTTTCCCATCGCCGTGAAAATAGCGCTCGCAAAGTGACATTTTCACTTGGCGAGAACGTTGGTTTTCAAGTTGCTTCCGAACATCGGTGAGACGCTGCCGTATTTGAACGAAGATGTTAGAGCGAATAGAAAAGCGGGACCGAACCCGCTTCCTCTGCTCTACGAAGAACCAAGCAGCGTGCCTTGGGA
>CAYOTH010000367.1:0-2426 GCA_964406835.1 uncultured Oscillospiraceae bacterium | reverse complement strand
GTGCGGACAGGCAATCAGCGGCTCCAGCGTTGAAAGATCAATATCAATGACTCGATCATAAACGGCGTCCTCGTCGCTCGAAAGCGGGCGATAATCCTGCTCGCGGCCCTCGGCAGCCAGGAAGGCGCGCGTCACCTCATCAGAGGGGAAGATCGACGTGGTGGCCCCCAGCTCGGTTCCCATGTTGGTGATCGTCGCGCGCTCGGGCACAGTCAGCGTCTTGACGCCCTCGCCCCCCCACTCGATGATCGCGCCCACGCCGCCCTTGACGGAAAGCAGGCGCAGAATTTCAAGGCTCACGTCTTTGGCCGTGACAAGGGGGCGCAGCTTGCCGGTCAGATTGACCTTGTACATCTTCGGCATGGTGATGTAATACGCGCCGCCGCCCATGGCGACTGCCACATCCATGCCGCCCGCGCCGAAGGCCAGCATGCCCAGTCCGCCGCCGGTGGGCGTGTGGCTATCCGAGCCGATCAGCGTCTTGCCCGGAATGCCGAAGCGCTCCAAATGCACCTGATGGCAGATGCCGTTGCCCGGGCGTGAGAACCAGATGCCGTGCTTTTTCGCCACAGACTGAATATAGCGGTGGTCGTCGGCATTTTCAAAGCCGCATTGCAGCGTGTTGTGATCGATATAGGCCACGCTGCGCTCGGTGCGCACGCGCTCAATGCCCATGGTTTCAAACTCCAGATAGGCCATGGTGCCGGTGGAATCCTGCGTAAGCGTCTGGTCGATTTTCAGCGCGATTTCGCTGCCGGGCGTCATGTCGCCGCTCACAATGTGTGATGCGATGATTTTCTGCGCAATGGTCTGTCCCATAATCTCAGATCTCCTTATCAACAATTGTATGCATGGCGTTATTGACGTGCTCGGCCATCAGCTTTTCCGCCAGATCGGCATCCCCCGCGATAATGGCCTCGTAAATGGCGCGATGCTCCCGCACCGATTTGACCGCCCGGCCGCTCTGCTCAATGGAGAGGCGGCGGTATTTCTGAACCTTTTTGTGCAAAGGCGACAGCGTGTCCCTCAAAATGGTGCTGCCGCAATGGCTGTAAATCGCCTCGTGAAAGCGACCGTCCATGATTTTGAGGTGATCCGAATCGCTCTTGGAGAGATAAAACTCCTGAAAATCCAGCGCCTCTTTAAGCTCGCGCAGGCCCTCTTCGCTCTTCGTTTCGATGAAGCCACGCACAGCCAGCCCCTCGATGCGCAGCCGGATGGCGCACATATCTTCAAAATCGCGGCGCGAAATGCCCATGACCACCGTGCCTTTGCCGCTCTCCTCGATGAGATGTTCCTGCAAAAGCCGCCTGAGTGCCTCGCGAACCGGCGTGCGACTCACGCCCAGCTCGGCGCACAGACGCAGCTCGGTAATCACCTCGCCGCGCTGATATTTGCCGCTCAGGATATCCGCTTCCAGCCGCTCAAAAACCTGATCGGCCAGCGAAATCGTTTTATATTCCATCCCGTCTCCTCCTCACAGCCTCTTCAGGCGTCCCTGGGAAAGGACTTCGATCTTCTCTTCCAGCTCGCCGTTGGACAGCGACGTCTGCCGCCCGCCCTCGTATTCGGCGTCAATCCACGCCTTGAGGCCCACAACCAGCGGATCGCGCTTATCCACGGCCTCGTCCGCCGTTAGCTGATAGTTTTCGTTGATCCAGTAGGCGATGCCGGCCAGACCGCTGGCCTTGCCGATGATAACTGCCGGGCGCTTGCCCAGAATCTTCTCCGTGTCGAAGATGCTGTAGATTTCGGCATCCTTGAGCAAGCCATCGGCGTGAATGCCGGCGCGGGTCACGTTAAAGTTGCGTCCAACGAAGGGCGTCATGACCGGAATGTCATAGCCGATCTCGTGGTGGAAATACTCGGCAATGTCGGTGATGGCCGTGGGATCCATGCCGTCCAGAGAGCCGCGCAGCGAAGCATACTCCATGACCATGGCCTCCAGCGGAATATTGCCCGTGCGCTCGCCAATGCCCAGCAGCGAACAGTTGACTGCCGAAGCGCCGTACAGCCAGGCCGTCGAGGCGTTGGCCACCGCCTTGTAAAAATCGTTATGGCCGTGCCACTCCAGCATTTCGCTAGGCACGTCGGCATAGTGCTGAAGGCCGTAGATGATGCCCGGCACGCTTCGGGGCAGCGCCACCTCGCTGTAAGGCACGCCGTAGCCCATGGTATCGCAGGCGCGGATACGCACCGGAATGCCCGCATCCTCGCTCATTTTCGTCAGCTCGTTGACAAACGGCACGACAAAGCCGTAAAAATCGGCGCGGGTGATGTCCTCCAGATGGCAGCGCGGCATAACCCCGGCCTCGAAGGCATCGGCCACCGTGGCCAGATAATAATCCATGCACTGGCGGCGGGTCATCTTCATCTTTTTGAAGATGTGATAATCGCTGCACGAAACCAGAATGCCCGTTTCGCGA
>CAYOTH010000366.1:0-2432 GCA_964406835.1 uncultured Oscillospiraceae bacterium | reverse complement strand
CACGTTCGGCTACAACGCCGCCATTCCGCAGATCATGCGCGAGTCGGACGTGAAATACTTCCTGACCACCAAGATCAGCTGGAACGACATGAACAAGATGGCCGCCGATACCTTCCGCTGGCGCGGCCTGGACGGCAGCGAGGTGCTCACCCACTTCAATATCATGCACTGCATGCCCGATGCGAAGATGGTCACTGAATGCGTTGACGGCATCCTCGACAAGACCACCGCTGACAGCCGTCTACTGGCCTATGGCTTCGGCGACGGCGGTGGCGGCCCCACCGACGGCATGCTCGAATACCTCAAGCGCACCGTCGGCCTGCCCGGCCTGCCTGAGGTTCGCCCCGAGTCGGTTTCCGCGTTCATGAACCGGCTGGATGATGAACGCGAGCGCTATCCCATCTTCAACGGCGAACTGTATCTTGAGTTCCACCGCGGTACGCTGACCAGCATCCATGATGTCAAGCGCAACAACCGCAAGGCAGAAAACGCGCTGCACACGCTGGAATTCCTGGCCGCCGCCAACGAGAAAAACACCAATGCCGATGTCGAGCCGCTCTACAAGGAACTTCTGCGCAACCAGTTCCACGACATTCTGCCCGGCTCCTCGATCGCTGAGGTCAACGACACCGCACGCGCTGAGGTGAGCGCGCTGATCGATACGGTCAATCAGCGCTGCCGCAGCTATCTGGGCGTAGAAAGCTCCGATCATCTGTCCTTCGTCAACGCCTCGCCGTTTGACTGGACGGCCGACGACGTGCTCGAAGCCGAGGGCGATGTGAGCGTGCGCGGCCTCAATGCCCAGCGCTACACCGACGTCATGGGCCGCACGCGTACCGCGCTCGCCGGCCTAAACGTCAAGGCCTATGCCGCCGCCAGCTTTGAAGCCGGTGAAGCCGCTCAGGATGCCTGCCCCTTCCAGCTGGACGGAGAGCGCCTGCACACCCCGCTTTACAACGTCGTCTTCGACGAGGCCGGCTACATCACCTCGCTGACCGAGCGCGCCACTGGCCGCGAATACGCCGCCGCCCTGCCCCTGGGTACGCTGCTCTTCGGCGAAAATGTGCCCGATCAGTATGAAAACTGGGAAATCGCGCCCTCTCAGGAGGCGAAAATGCAGCCTGTGCGCGCCCTGCTCTCCCGCGAAGTGGTCTCCTGCGGCAGCGTCGAATGGCGCGTGCGATCGGTCTATGCGCTCTCGAAGCAGTCTACCGCGACCGTCGATACCGTCTTCTATGCCTCCAACCCCGCCGTGGGCTATGAGATCCGCCTTGACTGGCACGACAAGCGCGCCCTGCTCAAGATCGCCTTTGATACCGATGTCAAGAGCGACGTGGTGCGCAACGAGATCCAGTTCGGCCACATGAGCCGCCCGACCACGCGCAACACCTCGCTGGACACTGCCAAGTTCGAGGTGGTCAACCACAAGTGGAGCGATCTGTCCGATCCGCGCGGCGGTGTGGCGCTGCTCAACGACTGCAAGTACGGCATGTCGGCTGAGGGCGGCATGATGACGCTGACACTGTTGCACGGCGGCTGCCGCCCTGACCCGCGCGGCGACGAGGGTATTCACGAAATGAAGTGCGCCATTCTGCCGCACAGCACGCCCTTCTCCACCGAATCGGTCATTGCACCGGCCTACAAATTCAACATGCCACTGCTGTCTTCCCGCACAGCCTGCACCATGGCCCCGCTGTTCACGCTGGAGGGCCAGCATGTGATCTGCGAGACGTTCAAGCGCGCCGAGGCCATCGACAACGCTTATGTGCTGCGCCTTTACGAGTGCGAAGGCATTCCGGCCAAAGCGGCTCTCTCCCTCACGGGCACTGTCCAGAGCGTCGAGCGCGTGAACTTCCTGGAGGACAAGCAGGCCGATGTGCCGTGCGAAAACGGCCGCGTCGAGCTGTCGCTGCGTCCCTTCGAAATCGTCACGCTGCTTGTGCGCCGTCCCTGATGCTGTTTAAGGTTCAATCTTCATAATGATTCCCTGACGCCCCGTCCGGCCCTTTTCATCAGCCGAACGGGGCGCTTTATATCCCCCGGCCTGGCCGTTTTAAAAAGCCCCTCTCTTTTCTGACGGCAAAAAATCATGGCATTTCATCGTCTGATTGTTCGCCCTTCAAAGGGATATATCTGACAATTTTCGCCCCATTTCTCTCATCCAAACGGCGCTTTTTATGAATTGATCGTACAATAATTTATCAAATTCATTAACCGTTCACCCTTGTAACGCCACACTCTCCTGTACTATAATCGTTCGGAATGGCATTGCATCATGACTAAGGAGGACGATCTTACCATGGACAAGACACAGAATCAGCACGTGGACATCGACTACACCAACGAGCCGGTGCCGCAGTCTGCCCGCAAGGGCTTCGGCGCGATGTTCGTCATCATGCTGGGCTTCACCTTTTTCTCGGCCAGCATGTGGA
>CAYOTH010000365.1:0-2443 GCA_964406835.1 uncultured Oscillospiraceae bacterium | reverse complement strand
GGGCTGGTATACCGCGATGACCGGCAAGCGCCCCGTCTCCCTGGTGCTGACCCGCCAGAACCTGCCCCTGTACGAGAACAGCGGCAAGGAAGCCCTCAAGGGCGGCTACATCCTCGAGGACAGCGAGAAGGCCACGCCCGATGTCATCCTGATGGCCTCCGGTTCCGAGGTCGAGCAGTGCGTCGGCGCCAAGAAGCTGCTCAAGGAGCAGGGCATCGATGCCCGCGTTGTCTCCATGCCCTCCTTCGAGCTGTTCGATGAGCAGAGCGAGGAGTACAAGGAGTCCGTGCTGCCCAAGGCGGTGCGCGCCCGCGTTGCCGTGGAAGCCGCTGCCTCCTTCGGCTGGCATAAGTACATCGGCCTGGACGGCGCGTGCGTCTGCCTGGATCAGTTCGGCGCTTCCGCTCCCGCCAAGCTCCTCTTCAAGCACTATGGCTTCACCGCTGAGAACGTCGCCGAAAAGGCTGCCGCTCTGGTGAAATAATTTTCCGCAACGTCGACGGCGGGCATCCAACAGGGTGTCCGCCGTTTTCCTGTAAAAGGGCATAAATTTCACGTTTTTACGTCGTCGGCGTTGCCTTTTTGGCCGTCCTGTGGTACATTTATGATAAGTAGGCAATGCGCAGGCTTTTTGCGCACCCACATCTCATATTTCACAGCTTATCAAGCGAAGGAAGGTTCTTAAAATGACTGATTTTTCCAATTTTTCCACGGAAGAGCTGCTGACAAGCGGCGGCTTCGACTGCGAATGCGGCCTTCACCATGAAGCCCCTATCAAGTTTCTGAAGATCGGCTCCGGCGCGGTGCGCTCCATTCCGGATGCGCTCAAGGCGCTGGGCTGCAAAAAGCCGTTCATCGTCTGCGATCTCAACACCAAGGAGGCCGCCTGGTCGTTTGTCGAGCCGGTGCTGCGTGAAAACGGCATCGACTACGGCTTCTTCTGCTTCAACACGCACAAGCGTCTCGAGCCAAACGAGGAAGTCATCGGCGCGATCACCTTTGCCTTTGATAAAACGTGCGATGTGATCATGGCGCTGGGTTCCGGCGTGCTCAATGACAACTGTAAAATCATTGCCGATATCGCCGGCATTCCCGCCATGGTCGTCGGCACGGCCCCCTCTATGGACGGCTACGCCTCCAATTCCTCCTGCATGATCGTCGGCGGCCTGAAGGTTTCACTCTACCACGGTATGCCGGCCGCCATCATCGCTGATACCGACATTATGAAAAACGCGCCCATACGTATGCTCTGGGCCGGTCTGGGCGACATGCTGGCCAAGTACATCGCCATCTGTGAGTGGCGCATTGCCGCGCTGGTCAACGGCGATCCCTATTGCGAGAAAATCGCCTGCCTGGTGCGCCGTTCGCTGGATAAGGTGGTCTCCTCCGCCGACAAGCTGGCCAGCCGCGATCCCGAAGTGGTCGGCAATGTGGCCGACGGATTGATTCTCTCCGGCATCGCCATGTGCTTTGCCACCACCTCCCGCCCTGCCTCCGGCCTGGAGCATTACTTCTCCCACATGTGGGAAATGATGGCCCTGGAACGCGGCGAGGAGAGCGATCTGCACGGCATTCAGGTGGGCGTCGGTTGCTATCTGACGTTCAAGCTCTATGAGCAGATCCGAAAGATCACGCCAGATCGCGAAAAGGCGCTCGCCTTCATGCGCAATTTCGACGCCGACAAGTGGGAGCAGGAAACGCGCCGCGTCTTCGGCAGTGTGGCTGACGGCATTCTGGCCACCGCGCAGAAGGAAGGCCGCAACGCCCCCCAGAAGCACGCCGAGCGCGTGGAGCGCATCATCACGCATTGGGACGAAATCCTCAAAATCATCGACGAGGAAATGCCGCCCTTCCAGCGGATTGTGGACATCATGACCGCCTGCGGTATGCCCATGCGTCCGGCCGATCTGGGCATCTGCGACGAGGACACCCGCGACGCCCTTAAGGCCTCCCGCGACATCCGCAACAAGTACCTCTCCAGCACCATGCTCTGGGATCTGGGCCTGCTCTATGACATGGCCGACCAGTTCGACGGCCGCTAAAACATCGTCTAATTCGTCCGAAAGGAATGAATCACTATGGAAGATATTCGCAGATTTGAAGCGCAGAACACCGTTGATTCGGCCAATCAGTTGCCGGATGAGCAGCGCTTTTCCGGCGGCGAGCTCAAGGGCGGTCGGCGTGTGCTCTTTGTGGGCAATTCCATCACGCTGCATGCGCCCAAGGCCGATATCGGCTGGCTGCACAACTGGGGCATGGCCGCCTCCACCGAGGAAAACGACTATGTTCACCAGACCATGGCGCTGGTGCGCACACTCTGTCCCGACGCCGATATGCGCATCGCGCAGATTGCCAACTGGGAGCGAGCCTACTGGCGCAGCGAAGAAGAGCTGGAGTTTGTGCGCGGCGCACGCGACTGGAACCCAGATATCGTCGTCATTCG
>CAYOTH010000364.1:0-2443 GCA_964406835.1 uncultured Oscillospiraceae bacterium | reverse complement strand
CTCTCATTACTTCCATGGTCTTTTCCCTTCCGAGTCGGGGCAGCGAACGCGGCGCAGATAGAAAAAGCGGGCCTGAATGAATCTTTCAGCCCCGCTCAACGTTATAAACTGGAGTGTATTCCCACCAAGAACGCGCAAAAGCAAGGCTCCTGCTTCATGCAGTATGCTCATGCGCCGCCCGGCTTAGAGCCTACGGCGGCTCGCGTCCAATCATCCCGGCTCTATTGATCGATTCTTATCGTTACAATTATAGCAATCCGTTCTCAAAACGGACAGTCGCTCTGGGTTAATTCGAAACTAAGGTTCTGCGAGCGTCATCTTTAGCCGTTGACGCCCAAGAGATCGTCCGTCAGCGCGGCGGTCAACGTCAGAATCGTCACCTTGGGCTGATTGTTCAGCCTGAAGCGCGGCAGCGGAATGGCATCGCTCATGCCCAGCCCGCCCGTCGTATAGACATTGATGCCGCCCAGCAGCCTTTCCCCCTCGACCAGCGCCTGATCGGGGAACCAGCCGTGCCTGGGAGCTTCAACCGCCGGGATATAGATAGCGCCCAGTCCCGGGAGCTTCCAGCCGCCCCCGCAATAGTGACCTGCCAGCACCAGATCGGCCGTGCGCAGCATCCCCGAGCCGGAATAATTGCTGGCGGCATTATAGGCCTCGATGGGCGGATAATGCGCCACGGCAATGTGCAGATCCTCGCTATTCATCGACGCGACGGCCTCCAGCAGCCGTTCGGCGCACTGCACGCGCCAGGCCGTCAAGGGCAGCGTCGTGCGCGCCGCCGTCCCGCCAGCCACCACCTCCGCACTCTCCAAGCGATACTGCGCATTGAGCTGCGACAAAAGCGGCGAGGCCTCCATATCCAGCATACTCTCTGGGGAGAGCCACATCGTCGATTTGTTGTTGACAATGGCCACCGGCGCATCCAGATAGATCGCGCCGTGATCCATGGTCCCCAGCACCCAGTCTTCCAGCACGAACTGCTCAATCGTCCCCTCCGTCTCCCGCGGTTCCTCAAGCAGCGGGCCGGGATCGGAATCACCGGCGATAAAATACACCGGCGCGCCGGAGGTCATGCCGTCCAAAAGATCATACATCGGCTGCGCATTGCCCTTTTTGCCCACCATGTCACCGGCCATAATCATTAAATCATAGCTGACGGAATTGATGGAGCGCAACAAGCTGGCCTGCTTTTCGCCATATTCCTGGCCGTGCAGATCGGCAATCAGCGCGATGCGATAGCCTTCGAAATCAGCGCTCAGCCCGGCAATGGAAACGGTCTTTTCCTCAATGACAATGCTGTTGTTGTTAAAAACGAAAATCAAGAGCAGCAGTGCTGCCAGACTGAGCACCAGAAATCCCGAAAACTTGACCTTGCGCAGCCAGGCAAAACGCTTGAGCACCAGCTGCTCCACCTGTCCTTGATCCTCGCCGGTCGTAAAGGCGTCAAACGTCTTAAAGGCGCTGCTGCTGTAGCGCTTGACCATCGCGCCGCCCTTGCGCAGCCCGCCGCGCAGCTTCATAAAAGCAAGCGGCTTTTGCTTTTTCTTCGATTTCTTCTTTTTCTTTTTGGACGGAGGCGTCTTTTTGACTTTCTTCTCTTCCATTGATATTGGGTTTCCTTTCACGTTTGCATACTTGCTTTATTTTATTATACGCGCATTTGCCGCTCATGGCAAGGGTGTTTTTGCGGCAGAAGAGTGTTGATCGTTGGGCGCGGGACGTGCTATAATAGATATACGAAAGAACAGACTGATCTTGAAAGGATGCTATCCCATGGCTAAACAGAAAACCGTTTACGTCTGCTCGCAATGCGGCTATGAAACAGCGCGCTGGCTGGGGCGTTGCCCGGATTGCGGCAGCTGGAATACGCTACTCGAACAGGAAAGCGCGCCCGCCTTTGTTGAGGAGAAAAAACTCAAGCGCGCGCCGGGACAGGGCGGCGATCCCATGCTCATCGACGACATTCCCGACGAAACCATGCTGCGCCGCTCAACCGGCATCGGCGAACTGGATCGCGTGCTGGGCGGCGGCATCGTCGAGGGCTCGCTGGTGCTGGTGGGCGGCGACCCCGGCATCGGCAAGTCCACGCTGCTGACGCAGGTCTCCGCCAACTACGCTGCCGGCGGCCATCGCGTGCTCTATGTTTCCGGCGAGGAATCGACCCGTCAGATCAAAATGCGCGCCCGTCGTCTGGGCGCCGGTTCCAGCGATTTTTATGTGCTTTCCGAAAACGACATGAACAGCATCGAGCGGCAGATGGAGCGCCTGCGCCCTGAATTGACCATTGTCGATTCAATCCAGACCATGTACCGCCCTGAAATGGCCTCTGCGCCCGGCTCGGTCTCTCAGGTGCGTGAATCGGCCTCCATGCTGATGCGCTCGGCCAAGACCTCGGGCTGCGCGGTCATGCTGGTCGGCCATGTCACCAAGGAAGGCGCCA
>CAYOTH010000363.1:0-2458 GCA_964406835.1 uncultured Oscillospiraceae bacterium | reverse complement strand
TTCTTGTAGTCCAGCGCGATCATGGCCGGCTCATAGTGCATGGAGCCGTTTTCATAACCGGAGGTGGTGACGGAAACGATGTCGATTTCGGGCATGTTCTTGAGCATGTCCACTTCGTCATAGAAGGCGCGGCAGCCGAACTTGGCGGCAGCCTCATCGGCCTTTTCCTTGACGACGTCGCACACGGCGACCAGCTCGGCCAGGGGATTGTTCTTGTAGCATTCGGCATGGCAGTTGCCAATGCCGCCCATACCGACGACGGCGACTTTCAGAGCCATAGTGTTGTCCTCCTTAAAATAAGCTTGTGACGAAATAACCGGGTTGGTCATTCGTTCTGAGTTTTGTATTGAGAGGGGGTAATGCCCATTTCGCGCTTGAATTCACGGGAAAAATGACACGGCGAACCAAAGCCCACCTGCGTGGCCACATCGCCGACCGGCAGACCGGCTTGCAGAAGCTCCATGGCACGGGCAAAGCGATAGCGCCTGAGGTATTCCTGCACGGCAATACCGGTGATCTGGCGAAACTGACGCGAGAGATAATCGCTGGAGATGCCTACCGAGGCGGCAATGGCCGAAACCGTCAGCGACGAATCGGCATAATGCGCGTCGATCTGGGCCAGCGCCTGGGTGACGTAGGTCGAATAGGCGGTGCCCTCCGGCGCGTTGCCCATATGCTCGCGGTAGGCGCGCGAAAACTCAATCAGCAGGCAGATCAGCAGGCTTTGAAGCCGGGCTCGCCAGCCGATATCGTGTTGATCGCACTCATCGCACATCATGGTGAGCAGGCGCAAAAAGGCCTTGCGCTCGGCCAGAGCCAGATGCAGGCGGGGCAGCCCTTCCGAAGAGGTCGGGTCAAAGAGACGCTCCAACCCGGGCAGGGGCGTCAGTTCGGGCCAATAATCGCCCACGGCGCGCCGGTCGAAAACGCAATTGAAGATATGCGTTACGCGGTTGCCGATGTATTTGTGCGACACGCCGGGCTTGATGACGAAAAGATCGCCCTCGGTCAGCAGAATGACGGAACCGGCGCTGTCCTGAAGACAGAAGCCCTCGGTGACATAGACCAGTTCGTAAAAGTCATGATCGTGCCGGCTGCCGCTGGTGTGATGAGCGCGCATGACGCGCACGGCCGGGTCGCCCGGACATAGCAGCGAATCCAGGCGAATCGAATTGGGCATGCCGCACCTCCGGGGTTACTTCTTGGGGAACATTTCGTCCAGATAGACAATACGGCCGGTGTTGAGCGATTCGATGGCGGCATGAATCACCTGCTGTGCCTTGAGACCCTGCAGGCCGCTGCCGTCGATGTCCTCGGGCTTGAAGCCGGCATCCACCTGGCGCACAAAGCAGCGGATGCGCTCGCGGAAGGTGTCGTCGAAGTTGGAATAGCCGCCGAAGACTGGGTTGGTGTAGACACGCTTCTCCGGGTTGCCCGCGGGGTAGAGCGTAGCCTCGCGCCACATGTCTTCAAAGACCAGACGACCCTTCAGGCCGGCCACTTCGCAGCGCTCCATGGGATGACCACGGGCGATGTCGTAGCTGGAGGTCAGATGGCCGACCGCGCCGCACTTGAACTTCATGTTAATGCTGGCGGTGGACCAGATGTTGCGCCCCGGCGCCTTCATGGCAAAGCACTGCACGGCATCCACATCGCCCATGAAATAGCGAATGATTTCACAGGAGTGCGGGTTGAGCGCCTTCAGGTGATAATACGGGGATTCGAGCGCCTGCGGTTTGCCGATCCACAGCGCCATGTTGCAGAAGAGCAGATCGCCGATGAGGCCCTCGTCCTGCCACTTTTTGGCGGCGCGGGCGGCAGGCGTGAAGCGATGGTTGAAGTCGATGGCGAAGCAGCGGTTCAGGCGGGCGGCGGTGTCCACCATCTTCTGGCCGTTCTCAATCAGGTTGCTGATGGGCTTTTCGCACAGAACGTGGCAGCCGGCCTCCAGCGCCTGAATGGTGGGCACATAGTGATCGGAAGAATATTCGTAGCCGCCGGTGGCGACGGAAACCAGATCGGGCTTGAGCTCCTTGAGCATGGTGGGCGCATCCAGATAATAGGGAACGCCCAGCTTCTTTGAGGCGGCGACGGCACGCTCTTCGTTAATATCGCATACGCCGACCAGATCGACCAGATCGTCTTCCTGGTAAATGCGCGCATGCAAATTGCCGATGTGGCCCAGGCCGATAACACAAACTCTTAGCATGGTAAAAGTCCTTTCTTTGGCAGATAGTCAGCGGCGAGACGCGCCATCATCTCGCCGTTTAAGCGAAGAAAGCATTTTTTTTGCCGTGGGCAGAGGGCGCTCTCCGCATGCGGGGTGCGGAGAGGCCGAAAAAATTACTTCTTCTGCTGGAGCTTGACGGCATCGTCAATGCCGCCGATGTACTTGCTGTCATAGGCTTCCTGAGAGGAAATGAAGGGACGATCGTTCATCAGGAAGTTGGTGTAGATG
>CAYOTH010000362.1:0-2464 GCA_964406835.1 uncultured Oscillospiraceae bacterium | reverse complement strand
TCCCAACACATGCTCGACTCCCCTGACGTTATTTTACAGGAAAAGTTGCCCTGCGTCAAGAGAAAGAGCCTATGCGCCGCTTTTTTTACACCAAAACGGCGCACTTATTGGCCGTCAGAGGGCGAATCGGGATCCAAATGCGTGCAGGCCATGGCGACGTGCATGGCCATGCCCACGGCCAGACAGCGCTCGTCGATATGAAAATCGCGGCTGTGCAACGTCGCAGCCGGAAGCTCCTCCTCCCGCACGCAGCCAATATGATAAAACGCTCCCCGCGCTTCGTCGCTGAAGAAGGAGAAATCCTCCGCGCCCATGCTCGGCTCGGCCTTTTCCAGCATATGCTCCGCGCCAAAAAGGCGCGCGCCCACCCGGTGAACGCGATCAGCCTCGCCCTCATCGTTGACCAGCGCGTTATAGCCGGGCTGGATGCTGATCTCGGCGGTACATCCCATGGCCTGCGCAACGCCCTGTGCCACCTCGGCAATGCGCCTTTTCATCATGGCGCGGATTTCGGCATTGGCCGTGCGCAGCGTGGCGCGCATGCTGACCTCGTCGCAGATGATGTTGGCGGCGCGCCCGCCTTCGATCTTGCCGATGCTCAGAACCGCACTGGACAGCGGTGAAAGATTGCGCGAAACCAACGTCTGAAGCGCGACAATCACCTGCGCCGCGCAGACAATGGCGTCACGTCCGCTTTCGGGATACGCGCCATGTCCCGACACGCCGCGCACCGTAATTAAAACGCTGTCGGTCGAAGCATTGAGTGTGCCGCGGCGCGTTTCCACCGTGCCCAGCGGCAAACGCGGCATGACATGAAGCCCATAAACGTAATCGACGTGCGGATTTTCCATCACGCCGGCCTGCACCATGCGCTCCGCGCCGCCGTCGGTCTCCTCCGCCGGCTGAAAGAGCAGCTTCACGCAGCCGCGCCATTGCGCCCGCCGCTCCTGAAGAATGGCCGCCGCGCCCAGCAGAATCGCCGTGTGCGCATCATGGCCGCAGGCGTGCATCATGCCCGGGTGCTCCGAGCGAAACGCACAGCCCTCCGGCTCCTCAACGGGCAGCGCGTCAATATCCGCGCGGAAGGCCACCGTCTTGCCCGGATGCCCGCCGCGAATCAACCCGACCGTCCAGGTGTTTTCCGTCGTATACTCTATACCCAACGCATCCAGCGTTTCAGTGATGATTTTCTGCGTCTTAAACTCCTGATCGCCGCGCTCCGGCACGCGGTGCAGCAGCCGCCGAAGGTCAATCGCCCAGGGCAGACGCGCCTCGGCCAAAGCCCTGATTTCCTGATCGGTCATATGTCATTGCCCCTTTCCGGCTTACATCTTTTCCACAATATCGACAACGCGCCCATCCTCCAGATAAATGCGCGGCACGCGCCGCCCGGTTCGGGCCAGCGATTCATTGCGGTTGAGATGCGCCACTGCCGCATACTCGTCCACACCGATGCCGCCGCCCAGCAGCGTCACCTCGTCGCCCTCGCACACGCCGGGGATGTCGGTCACATCGACCATCATCTGATCCATGCACACCAGCCCGACCACCGGCGCGCGCAGGCCCCGAATCTCCACGCTGCCCTGATTGTTCAGGCGCGGAAAGCCGTCGATATAGCCGGCCGAAATCGTTGCGATCAGGCTGTCTCGCCCCAGCGGATGATCCTCGTCGTAGCCCAGGCACTCGCCCGTCTTCACCCGGTGCAGCTGCGCCACGCGCGCCTTGACTGTCAGCGTCAAACGGCTCTCCTCGGGATGCGCATAGCCGCGCGGATACACGCCGTACAGCCAGGCCCCCGTGCGCACCGCATCCATCTGCGCCTCGGGATAGCGCACCATGCCGATGCTGTCCAACGCATGGGTCATGGGCGAAAGCCCCAGCGCCCCAAGCGCCGCCTGAGCGGCACGCAGCCGGTTCAGCTGACTTTCGTCGCTTGCCCGGTTGCGCAGCGCCAGATGCGTAAACAGCCCTTCGATCTCAACCGTTCCGCTTTCCAGCAGCAGGGAAGCGACCGAAGCCGCCTCCTCCGGTATCAGCCCCAGACGGTGTAGACCCGTCTCGATTTTGAGATGCACGCGCGCCTTTTTGCCGATGTGTCCGGCTGCGGCCGCAACACGCCCGGCATAATCGCGCGAAAAGACGGTCAGCAGCATGTCGGCTTCGATCGCCTGAGTCAGCTGCTCCTCGCCCAAAATCCCCAAAATCAGCACATCGCTTCCCGGGCAAAACGGGGCTATTTCGCGGGCCTCGTTGTAGGAAGCCACAGCAAAGAAGCGTTGCCCCTCGGCATAGAGCGTTTCGGCCACCTTGCGCGCTCCCAGCCCATAGGCGTCGGCCTTGAGCACAGCAATCAGACGCGCCGTCTGCAAATGAGAGAGCGCATTGCGGTAATTCTGTTTAAGCTGCGTCAGATCAACCTCCGCCCAGCAGCGCGAGCGGGCCTCCTGCGGCGTCATCATAGTCC
>CAYOTH010000361.1:0-2479 GCA_964406835.1 uncultured Oscillospiraceae bacterium | reverse complement strand
TAGACGGAGCCATCGCGACCATCATGGCGCTGGATCGTGCGATCCGGCATGAGGGCGACGGTGCATCCGTCTATGACGAGAGAGGGTTATTGTTTATTTAGTCGAAACATCCGTTACTTCTGCTCTGCGCCGAATAGAATCCTCATATAGTCTACTCGGGTATCCAGAATACGAAGAATTGATACGGCTTCATTCACATCGTAAATGATCACATACACGCCGGAAATCAGGCAATACCCCTCAATTTCTCGGCCTGTTTTCTTGCGAAGCTCCATTCCCATGTGCGGCTGAGTTTTTAGCTGCTTGCAGGTATCGGAAATGCTTCGGATGATGTTTTTCGCCGCTGTCGGATTCATTAACCGATTTGTGATGTAGTCTTTGATCCGATCCAAATCACAAATCGCTTCCGGAGTATAGCGCAATTTCATGGCTCAACACCAAAATGGTTCAGCATCTCTTCCTCTGAAATCCAATCGTCCTCGGATTTCACCGAATCACGGCCCTTCTGAATTTCAGCCATGAGCTGTGCCATTGCCTGATCACGCAAGGCGTCTTTGCTATTGCTGGTTACGATGAAGGGCATCGCACCAGCGTTCAAAGTTTGCTGCAAAAAAACATTGATGGCATCCGTAAGCGTCATACCGCACTCCGCATAAATACGTTCCGCTTCACGCTTGATCGTTGGATTGATTCGCATCTGAAACGTCCCAGTCTTGGGCGCAGTTGTCACGTTTATCCTTTCCACTCGGCTCACCTCCTGCGCTCATTATACTGCGTTGGCGCTCGAATGTCAATACGTTGTCACTACAAGAAATCGGAGGTAACTTTATGAAATTTCATGTTTCAGGGCTGTTCAAGGCCCGCGACAAGCCTCGCAATGCGCTGAATGGCAGCGGCTATTCCTTCCTGTTCGGCAATACCGTGGCGGGCAAAGCGGTCAACGAGCGCAGCGCCATGCAGATGTCGGCGGTGTATGCCTGCGTGCGCATTCTGTCCGAGGCCATCGCCTCGCTGCCACTGCACTTCTATCAGTACAACGCTGCTGGTGGCAAGGAAAAAGCGCTGCGGCATCCGCTGTATAACCTGCTCCATGACGAACCAAATCCGGAAATGACGGCCTTTTCATTTCGGGAAACACTCATGACGCACCTGCTGCTCTGGGGCAACGGCTATGCGCAGATCGTGCGCAATCAGCGCGGCGAGGTCATTGCGCTGTATCCGCTGATGCCCGACCGCATGAGCGTGGATCGGGACGCCCGCGGGCGTATCTATTATGAATATACCCGCTCGGACGCGGATGTGAAGAGTCTGGGCAAGAAGTCCTCGGTGATTCTGTCGCCGGAGGACGTTTTTCATATTCCGGGCTTGGGCTTTGACGGGCTCGTCGGCTACAGTCCCATCGCCATGGCGAAGCAGGCCATCGGCATGGGCCTCGCCTGCGACGAATACGGCGCGGCCTTCTATCAGAATGGCGCGCAGCCGGGCGGCGTGCTGGAGCATCCGGGCGTGGTGAAAGACCCCAAGCGCGTGCGCGATTCCTGGAACGCCATTTATCAGGGCAGCAGGAACGCTCACCGTATCGCCGTCCTCGAAGAGGGAATGAGCTATAAGCCCATCTCCATTTCGCCGGAGCAGGCGCAGTTCCTCGAAACCCGCAAATTCCAGATCGACGAAATCGCGCGCATTTTCCGCGTGCCGCCGCACATGGTGGGCGATCTGGACAAGTCGTCGTTTTCCAATATCGAGCAGCAATCGCTGGAATTCGTGAAGTACACGCTGTCCCCGTGGATCACCCGCTGGGAACAGACCATTCACCGCTCGCTGCTGCTGCCTTCCGAAAAGCCGCGGTATTTCGCGCGGTTCAATGTGGAGGGCCTGCTGCGCGGCGATTACCAGTCGCGCATGAACGGCTATGCCGTGGGCAGGCAAAACGGCTGGATGAGCGCCAACGACATCCGCGAATTGGAAAACCTCGACCGCATTCCCGCCGAAGCGGGCGGCGATCTGTATCTCATCAACGGCAACATGACCAAGCTGGAGGACGCGGGTCTGTTTGCCAACGCAAAAAAGGAGGAAACCAAGTGAAGAAATTCTGGAACTGGATTAGGGACGAAACTTCCTCAGAGGCGCGCATTTTGCGACTGGAGGGAGCCATTGCCGAGGAAAGCTGGTTCGACGATGAAGTCACGCCCGCAGCATTCAAGGCAGAGCTGGCCTCGGGCAGCGGCCCCATCACCGTCTGGATCAATTCGCCCGGCGGCGACTGCGTGGCCGCGGCGCAGATCTACAATATGCTCATGGATTATCCGGCAGACGTGACGGTAAAAATCGACGGCATTGCCGCCAGCGCCGCTTCGGTCATCGCCATGGCCGGAACGAAGGTGCAGATGTCGCCAGTGTCGGTCATGATGATTCACAATCCGCTGACCGTGGCCATAGGTGACAGCGAGGAGATGCGCAAGGCCATTCAGCTTCTGGA
>CAYOTH010000360.1:0-2493 GCA_964406835.1 uncultured Oscillospiraceae bacterium | reverse complement strand
CAACAATCTGCCCCGAACCGCTGACGGCGCCGTGGATTACAGCCAGGATTTCTTCGGCAAGCCGGTCTCTCTGACGGTTTCCGGCCAGCTGAACGCTGAGACGCTGGCGCTGGCTTTCAACAAGGTGTATACCTTCGGCCCGACCTTCCGCGCCGAGCGCAGCAACACGCAGCGCCATGCGGCTGAGTTCTGGATGATTGAGCCGGAAATTTCCTTCGCGACGCTCAAGGAGGACATGGAGCTTCAGGAGGATATGATCAAGTACATCATCGACGCCGTGCTGACGGAAGCGCCCGAGGAGATAGCCTTTCTGGACGGCTTTGTGGAGAAGGGCCTGATCGACCGCCTGACCGCCGTGCGCGATGCCGACTTTGGCCGCGTGACCTATACTGAGGCTGTGAAGATCCTCGAAGAGAGCGGCCATGCCTTTGAGTATAAGCCTTATTGGGGCTGCGATTTGCAGACGGAGCATGAGCGCTATCTGACGGAAAAGGTCTTCGGCAAGCCGGTGTTCGTGACCGATTATCCCAAGGAGATCAAGGCCTTCTACATGCGCATGAACGAGGACGGCAAGACGGTGGCCGCAGCCGATCTGCTGGTGCCTGGCGTGGGCGAGCTGTGCGGCGGCAGCCAGCGCGAGGAGCGCCTGGATGTGCTGAAGGCGCGCATTGAGGAGTTGGGCATGAATCCGGCTGATTACTGGTGGTATCTGGATCTGCGCAAGTATGGCTCGGTCAAGCATGCCGGCTTTGGCATGGGCTTTGAGCGCATGATTATGTATTTGACGGGCATTTCCAACATCCGCGACGTGCTGCCCTTCCCGCGCACGACCGGCAATGCCGAATTCTGATGAGATAAAAACAGGCTCTCCGTGTCGTTTGATCGGAGAGCCTTTATCTGTTGGCTGAACAAGCGATTCAAGGGCGTGGCCGGGCGGCTATTTTGTCAAAGGGAAGCGTTTCTTGCTGTTGAAGCGCGGGCTTGCCGTTCTTTCGGCGCTCTCTTAAGAGGACGGTAAAGGAACTCTGAGAAGACTTGATTGAGCCACTCGTTGGCGGGGAAATACATTTAAGGCAGGGCGGAAGAAACATGAAGACGATTCGGGTTTTGCAGGTGGGCGTCGGCGGCTATGGCGCAGGCTATGTGCGCGAGATGCTCGAAAACGGACCGCAATGGGGCGCGGCGCTGGTCGGTGTGGTCGATCCCTACGCGGCGTCCAGCCCGGAATATGAGGCGCTCAAGGCGGCAGGAACGCGTTTTTTTGAATCGCTTGAGGCGTTCTATGCGGAGAACGAGGCAGATCTGGCGGTGATCAGCACGCCGATTCAGTTCCACGCGCAGCAGAGCATAACCTGTATGCGCCATGGCAGCCATGTGCTTTGCGAAAAGCCGGCGGCGGCTACGGTTGAGCAGGTTGAAGCCATGATGAAGGCACGCGATGAGAGCGGCAAAACGCTGGCCATCGGCTTTCAGTGGTGCTATGACGAGGCCATGCTGCGCCTCAAGGTCGATGTGGACGCAGGCCTGCTGGGCAAGCCGGTCAAGCTCAAGGGGATTGTGCTCTGGCCACGCGATCTGGCCTATTACCGGCGCGGGCTGGGCTGGGCCGGGAAGAAGTATACGCCCGATGGCACGCCGATTTTCGACAGCGTGGCGTCCAATGCCACGGCGCATTATCTGGCTAATATGCTCTGGCTGACCGGAAAGGGCTTTTCGGGGGCGTCGATTGAGGAAATGCGCGTTCGCACGGCGCGGGCCAACGACATTGAAACATTCGATACTATCGCCATGGACGCTCGTTTGGACAATGGCGCTCGGCTTTTGTACATTGCTTCACATGCTACGGGCCGGGATTGCGTGCAGAATCCGCTTTTCGTTTATGAGTTTGAGAAGGCTACGGTGCGCTTTGGCGATTTTGGCGAGACGGGCGATCGGCTCAAGGCGGTTTTTAACGACGGCACGGTGAAGGACTATGGCTCGAGCGCGCCGGGTGGCTGGGATGCCAAGCTGAAGACGGCGCTGGCAGCGGCTCGGGGCGAGACGGTGACGCAGCCATGCCCGGCCGAAGCGGCTTTGCGCCACACGGCGGCCATGGCCATGATTCGCGCGCAGCAGCCCGAGGCCGACGTGTTCGCCGCTGAGGATGTACGCACGGACGAGGGGATGGTCTGGGTGCCGAACCTGGGCGAGCGGCTGAAGGCCTGCTTTGAGCGGGAAAATATCGACTTCTGAGTTCAAAAGGCTTAATGTAAACGATAAACGTCAGGTTCGCTGTAAAAAAACGAGCCTGACGTTTTAGTTTTGGTGCGACCATGAGTGTCCAGGAAAAGGGTTTTGCGAAAGCTGAGGATATGGGAGCCATTGGAAAAGGCTTTTCGATGACTGTGGCTTCTGAATAAAGCAACGGCAGACTCGTTGTGAAGAACGAGCCTGCCGTTTCAGCCTGTCAAAGAATCCACAATGCGACCTCGCAATGCGTCTTCTTATGCGGTA
>CAYOTH010000359.1:0-2496 GCA_964406835.1 uncultured Oscillospiraceae bacterium | reverse complement strand
TTGCCGTCGGCGAGGGTGCGAACATGCCCTCCACGCCGGATGCCATCCACGCCTTCCAGTCCTCCGGCATCCTCTTTGCCCCGGCCAAGGCGGCCAATGCCGGCGGCGTCGCCACCTCCGCTCTAGAAATGAGCCAGAACAGCCAGCGCCTGAGCTGGACGTTCGACGAGGTGGATGCGCGCCTGCACACCATCATGACCGGCATCTTCGCCTCGATCTCCGATGCTGCCGCCAAGTACGGCTGCGAAGGCGACTATGTGGCGGGCGCCAACATTGCTGGCTTCCTGAAGGTGGCCGATGCCATGCTCGCTCAGGGCGTGGTCTGATCGCCTGATAATCCCCTGTTCCAAACCCCAACACCGCTCGAACGCCATCGTTCGGGCGGTGTTTTTATCAACATGAACCGCTTTTCGCGGCAGGCCTTGCGTACATTGTCCTTCGCCAAGGCATGATCTTGCCTGTTTGGGAAACAGCAATCCTCGATTGCTGAATGCGCAGCGTCGCTTATATCGCAAACAAAAAAGCGCAACTTCACGCGCCGTTTCCCTTCGCTATCACCTCAAGCAGCTCCCGTTGCTAGGCTCCGTGAAGCAAACCTCCTAAAGCTCTCGCCTGTTTTAGAAAAGCCAGTCCCCATGCTTTCTGAATGCGTGGCATCACTTCACATCACTAACGAAAAGCACAACTTCACGCGCCACTATCTCATCGCGATCATCCTAAACAATTCCTGCCGTTATGCTCCTTAATGCAAACCTGCTAAAGCCCTCGCCTGTTTGGGAACAGCTCGCCGCCAATTGCCGAATAACGCGGCATATGCGGAATAACTTCAGCTTTTAAACAAAGCAGGCCGCGACCAACGCATCCCCCAACGCCAAGCGCTTAACCTTCGTTGAATTGCCGCCAGAAAATCATTTTCTCTTGAAGACAATAAAAAAGATTTCTCCTATTTCCTTCATGCAGTCCCTCCCTTCATGACGATCTTCATCGTCCTGATCCATCCCAGACTGTCACAGCTTTTCTCCCCCATGCCTTGAAGCAAGCATTCCGCCAGCCACGTTGCAATCGCACTGCCGGGACGAAATGTTTGATTGCTAAAAGCTCTCCCTTGGCCCAACAAAACACGCCCCGTTCAAAGCCACAATAAAGCTTCGAACGGGGCGTTTGTCTTTTTTAGAAAGCGTTATCAGAACAGGCCATGAATGACGCCGTTTTCGTCCACGTCGATCTGCTCGGCAGCCGGCTGTTTGGGCAGGCCGGGCATCGTCATGATATCGCCGGTCAGCGCCACAATAAATCCAGCGCCGGCCGACAGGCGGACGGAACGCACAGTCACTTCGAAGTGTTCCGGCGCACCCAGCTTCTTGGCATCATCGGAGAAGCTGTATTGCGTCTTGGCCATGCACACCGGCAGGGAACCGCAGCCCATCTCAGTCAGCTTGCGAACCTGCTTTTTTGCTTCGGGCGTCAGCACAACCTCGTCGCCGCGATAGACGCGCTTCACAATGGCGTCCATCTTCTGCTTGATGGACAGGTCATCCTCGTAGCAGAAGCTGAAGTCGTTTTTCTCCTCGCACAGGCGCACAACCTCCTCGGCCAGCGTCAGCGCGCCCTCGCCACCCTTGGCCCAGACTTCGCTGAGCACGGCCTTGACGCCCAACTCGCGGCACTTGTCCTCGACCAGGCGCAACTCGGCCTCGGTGTCCGTCGGGAAGCGGTTGATCGCCACGACGCAGGGCAGGCGATACACATCGGTCATGTTCGAAACGTGGCGCAGCAGATTGGGCAGGCCCGCCTCCAGCGCCTCAAGGTTTTCGGCGTTCAGCTCGTGCTTTTTAAGGCCGCCGTGCATCTTGAGCGCGCGCACCGTCGCCACGACAACCACCGCCGCGGGATGCAGCTTGGCCATGCGGCACTTGATATCCAGGAACTTTTCCGCGCCCAGATCACCGCCAAAACCGGCCTCCGTCACCGCATAGTCGCCCAGCTTGAGCGCCATTTTGGTGGCCAGCACGGAATTGCAGCCATGCGCAATGTTGGCGAACGGGCCGCCATGCACCAGCGCCGGGGTATGTTCTAGCGTCTGCACCAGGTTGGGCTTGAGGGCGTCCTTCAAAAGCGCGCACATGGCGCCGGCCGCCTTGAGCTGACCGGCCGTCACCGGCTGATCGTCGTAGGTATAGCCCACGACAATGCGGGAAAGGCGTGCCTTGAGATCGGCAATGCCGCTGGAAAGGCAGAGCACTGCCATGATCTCGGAGGCCACGGTGATGTCGTAGCCGTCCTCGCGCGGGGTGCCATTAACACGCCCGCCCAGTCCGTCCACAACGAAGCGCAGCTGCCGATCGTTCATATCAACGCAGCGCCGCCAGGTAATTCGCCGGGGATCAATATTGAGCGCATTGCCCTGATGGATGTGGTTATCGATCATGGCCGCCAGAAGATTGTTGGCCGCGCCGATGGCGTGGAAGTCGCCGGTAAAGTGCAGGTTGATGTCCT
>CAYOTH010000358.1:0-2496 GCA_964406835.1 uncultured Oscillospiraceae bacterium | reverse complement strand
GATTATTATAGCACACAATATGACAGACAGCACGCTGTTTCTGTTATGATTTAGCGCCCGCACGCCCCGCCGAAAACAGTGCCGCCCCGTCCGGCACACTCAAACGCCGAACGGGGCGAAAAACGCTCTTTTTTACTTTTCAGTCAGCGCGATGATGACTGGATCGATATCGCCGTTGACCTCGACGATGGTTTCCTCAGCCTGCTCATCCATATAATAGATGCTGCCAAACAGCCGGGCAAAGGCGGCGTTTTGCGGCTGGATGTAGATGTTGCGGCTGAAGACGGTCCTGTGGTTGCCCAGCGCATCGTTTTCAGCGATGAGGAAGCCCAGGCAGCGGTCGAAGATATTGCACTCGACCAGGCAGTTATGCGTTTCATCCGGGCTGGAACCGGCGCTGAACATGGGCGCATGAACCTCGCGTCCCCGGCAGCCCCAGCCATAACCGCCCATGCGACAGAAGTTGCGGGCAATATGGACGTGCTCCGTGCGCATGGTGCCGCCCTCCACCTGTGGATTGTAATACTCAATCGACCAGAAGCAATACTCGATCAGGTTATCCTCATAGCGGATGTTGCGCATCTGAGAGCGCGAAAAACCGACCGGCGTAAACTGATGCGTCACCCCGGTATCGTAAATCTGATAGATCCAGTTGTTCTGCACGAAAATACCGTCGTTGCTCATCCACAGCTCGATCGCGTTGCCATAGCGCACGTTGTCGCCGCCAATGAAGCCGCGCAGAATCGAGCCTCCCAGATAGCAGAAGATGCAGTTGCGAACGGTGATGTTCTTGCAATCGGGATAGATGCGCACGCCATGCGCGCCGGTATAGCGAATATCCAAGTTATCAAAAACAATATCATGGCTTCGGGCATCGACGGTAATGAGGTTATAACAAGTACCCATCTCGATGCTCTCGTAAACCGCGCCCGGGTTGCCCAGATCGCAGTAAAGATAGAGCATATCGTCCGCCAGATTGGAGAAGAACTCGCCGTTGGCCTTGAGATCCTTCTCGGTCATGAAGCCGTCCAGCGTGGGAATGCGCTTGTTGCCGCAAAACTCATCATAGCAGCCCGGCTCGGCGCGGTGGTTGATGGCCACAATACCGACGTTGTTGAGCGTCTCCCGGCAGCGCCACACATGCGCATAGTCCGTCTCTTCCCACAGCTCGGCCTGCGCATAATTTTTAAACGAGCCGTTGATGATCGGCTTAGGACCCGCGCCATAGGCCGAATAGGTCACGCCTGAGCGCGCGCAGATATGGCCGCGATAGACACCGCCGCGCTCAAAAAGCACGCTGTCGCCCGCCTCAAGGCGCATTCCGTTCAGGCGCAGCGGCGTGCGAATGGGCTTGTCGATCGACAGGCCGTCGTTTAAATCGCTGCCGTTGTGAGAAACATAAATCACGCGGCCGCTCGTTCCCAGGCACTCGACGGCATTGAGCACGGCGCGCTTCATCAAATCAGCCTTGGCATCCAGCCAGGCGGGATATTTGTCTGCAAAAATCATCAATCGTTTCTCCTTTACGTTCAAGCCTTGGCCGCTTCGTGGTAAGCCGCCGTCACCAGCGTCGCCACGCGGCAGGCTCTTGTATACGCCTGCGCCAGATAACCTTCCAGCGGCAGGGCGGCATAGCCATCGTTTTCATGGCGATCAGGCTTAGAGAGCGTGTTCAGTTCAAAGGTCAGCGGGCCGTCAAAGCCGCACTTGACCAGCCGACGCGCCACGCTCGCCCAGTCGGTCACGCCGTCAAAGGGCAAAAGATGCAAATCATCAATCCAGGTGATCGTCCCGTCATAGGCGCGTATGCCCAGATTGTCGTTTAAATGCGTGGCGATCAGCTTTTCCCCGTAAAGCGCGGTCATATCGCGCGCGTGGTTATAGCACTGCTCGTGGCCGGTATCCCAGCAAAAGCCGACCGACGAAAGCCCTCGGCAGGCCTCCATAGCCGCCTCAAGATACTCCTCGCCCTCAGTGTTTTCCAGCGCCACGCGAATGCCCAGACGCTCGGCCTCACGCCCCAATCGGTAAAAACGCTCCTGGCCGACCGGCGTGGGATTGTGTTCCTCAAAGCCTATAAACGCGTGCGCCACCATGATGCCAACGCCCGCCCGGGCGCAGTCTCTCAGGCAGGCCATCAGCTCGTCCAGCGCGGCGTCCCCAGCTTCGCCCGCCTGCCAGAGGACATTCGAGCAGCCAAAGGGCGCATGAACGGACTGATAGAGCATCCCTTCCGCGCGGGCTATCGCCGCATAGCCTACAATATCCTCTCCCGCGCTCCAGCCGGTAAAAAAGCCTTCGAAGCCGGTTTTCTTAAATAAGCGAATCTGCTCGTCAACCGGGCAGGCAAACTGATCGCTCGTCCCCAAACACAGCTTTTTGCGCCACATGCTTTCCTCTCCTCCCGATCGCTTCCCCTATAAACGCGAACGCGCCTAACAGCGCTCAGCCTGTCAAAGAATCCACAATGCGACATCGCAATGCGTCTTCTTATGC
>CAYOTH010000357.1:0-2500 GCA_964406835.1 uncultured Oscillospiraceae bacterium | reverse complement strand
GAAATAACCACGACCGCCGCCATCATCGCCGGAATGTTTTCGCGGCCAAAGCCGTTTTCGCGGATCTCCTGAATGCCGTTGGACACCAGGAAATAGGCTTTGTCATCGGTAATCAGCCGCGGCCAGACATACGAATTCCAGCATTCGATGATCTTGAGAATGGTCACAGGAATCAACGTCGGGCGGCAGATGGGAATCATCACCCGCAGAAGGTATTTCAAATCCGACGTACCGTCCACCTTGGCCGCATAGTAAAGGGTATCGGGAACCTGCGCAAAGTTCTCCCGCAGAAGGTAGATATAAAACACACTGGTCACTGAGGGCAGAATCAGTCCCAGAAAGGTATTGCGCAGCTCCAGCTCCGTCACGGTCACGAAATTCGTAATGACCACTAGCTCGTTGGGAATCATCATCAGCGAGAGGAAAATCGTGAAGACGATATTGCGTCCCTTAAAGTCAAAGCGCGCAAAGGCATAGGCCGCCAGCGTAATGACCACCAGCATGGCCGCCGTGGTCAGCACGGTAAACAGCAGCGTATTGAGCAGGTACTGCCCCAGCGGAGCCGACGCAAAGGCCTCGGCATAGTTCTCCAGCGTGGGCGAGAGCGTGAAAAAGCGCGGCACATATTCCAAATTGTACGCGCCATAGCTCTTAAGCGAAGTCAGAACCATCCAATAGAAGGGAAAGAGCACAATCAGCGCCCAGAGCGTTAACATCCCGTAGGTCAAAGCCGTGCACAGCCGACGCAGCGCCGACGTGCGCCGCAGCGTGCGTGAAAATTCGCCTTGCATAAGGGGCCTCCTTAGTAATGAACGTGCCTGCGGCTCACAAGGAGATTGATGCACGTCACAGTCAGCACAATGGCAAAGAGTATAATGGCCGCCGCCGAAGCATAGGAAGGATAGCCACCGCCCTCGCCATAGAGCATATCGTAAACATAGCCCACGATGGTGTTCATGCCCGCTGCGTTCAAATCGGTACCAAAGAGCGCCACGGCATCGCCATAGGCCTTGAATGCGCCAATAAAGCCGGTAATTATCAGATAAAACAGCGTGGGCGAAATCATGGGCAGCGTAATGCGCCGGAAGATGCGCCCGCGCGGCGTGCCGTCCACCTGCGCCGCCTGATAATACTCCTTCTTCACGCCGGCCAGCGCGCTGGTCAGTATGAGAATCTTGAAGGGCAGCACCGCCCAGATCGTATAAAAGCACAATACGAACATGCGCGCCGCATACGGCCCTTCGATAAAGTCAATCGGCTCCATGCCGAAAAGCCCCAGCACCAAATTGACCAAGCCGTCCGTATAGGGCGTGCGCTTAAAAAGAATCATGAACACCAGTCCGACAGCCAGCGTATTGGTCACATAAGGCAGAAAGTAAATCGTCTGATACAGCTCGCGCAGGCGCTTAATCGAGCTGAGGCCGACTGAAATAGCCAGCGCCAGCGCCGTGGAAAGCGGCACTGTCACTGCCACCAGAATAAACGTATTCTTGAGCGCCTGCAAAAAATAGGGATCGTGCAACACATAGCTGTAATTGTACAATCCCACGCCGAAAAAGCGCTGAGACGCCGAATTGTAGCCCTCTTCAAAGGAATAGACAAACACGTCGATCAGTGGATAAACCATGAAGGCGCCCAGAAAGAGAATCGCCGGGAGCAGGTAGAGCCAGGCCTTGACGTTATTCTGCTTCATGCGTCCTCCCCCAGCGACCGGATGCGCTGCTGTGTTTCCTTCGAGAAGACGAACACCTTGCGGGGCTTCAAATCAAAGCGCACCGTAGCCGAGGCCGTATTGGGGGCCTGTTCGGCTTCAACAATGGCGCGCAGCCGTCCTGTTTCCGCCGCGTCATGCCCGGCCACAACGCTCACGTCGCGCCCCATGACCTCGACGCCGCGCAGCTGACACTCAAGCGCACCCTCGTCCCGAAGCACAAAGCCTTCCGGACGCACGCCCACATACACGCTCTGATCGGCCACGCCTTTAAAGGGCAGCACGTCGTTTTCGCCAATATACAGCCGTCCGCCCGCAATGCGGCCTTCAAAGACATTGATCGGCGGCGTCCCCAGGAACTTGGCCACAAAAAGATTAACCGGATCGTCATACACGGCCTGGGGCGCGCCAATCTGCTGCACGCAGCCCTCCTTCATCACCACGATGAGATCAGAAATGCTCATGGCCTCCTCCTGATCGTGAGTCACGAAGACGGTGGTCACGCCGGTGTCGCGCTGAATGCGGCGAATCTCCTCGCGCGTCTGAAGGCGCAACCGGGCATCCAGGTTGGAGAGCGGCTCATCCAGCAGAAGAACGCGCGGCTGCTTGACCAGCGCCCGGGCAATGGCCACGCGCTGCTGCTGGCCGCCGGAGAGCTCAGCCGGTTTTCTGTCCATCAGACCCTCAATCTGCACAAGGCGGGCGGCCTCCTCGGCTCTTTTGTTCATCTCCGCCTTGGAGAGCTTATCCTTGCCCGTCAGGTTTTCCAGAGGGAACATGATGTTCTTT
>CAYOTH010000356.1:0-2511 GCA_964406835.1 uncultured Oscillospiraceae bacterium | reverse complement strand
GGCATAGGCCGCCAGCGGGGACGAGGAGGACGTGAAGGGATAGATACCGTAGTCAATATCGCGCAGCGCGCCCAGCTGAGCCTCGAAGAGGAAATTCTTGCCCGCGTTCTGGGCCTCTTCGAGCAGCTCGCCCGCATCGGTGATGTAGGGGATCAGGCGGGAGCCGTACTCGTTGATCCAGGCCATCGTCTCGTCGAAGTCGATCGCCGGCTGATTGTAAGCCTGAGCGAAGACGGCGTTCTTCCAGTCGATGAGCTTCTTGAGGTGCTTTTTGAGGCTTTCGGGATGGAGCAGATCGCCCATCTGAAGCGCCTTCTTCATGTATTTGTCGCCGTACACAGGCGAAATGCCGCGCTTGGTCGAGCCATAGCTGTCGCGGCCCAGGCGCGCTTCCTCCAGCGCATCCTGCAGCGGATGGAAGGGCAGCACCATGATGGCGCGGTCGGAAATCTTGAAGTTCTCGGGGGTGATGCTCACGCCGCCGGCGCGCACCTTGTCCATTTCGGAGCAGATGTGCTTGAGATCGACCACGGTGCCGGCGCCCAGCAGGTTGATCTTCTCCGGACGGAAAATACCGGAGGGAAGCAGATTCAGCTTGAACTCGCCGTACTCGTTGATGACGGTGTGTCCCGCGTTATTGCCGCCTTGATAACGGACAACGACGTCATAGCTCTCAGCCAGATAATCGACCATGCGGCCCTTTCCTTCGTCGCCCCAGTTAATGCCAACAATGGCGCAATGTGCCATGATGATCACTCCTTTAGTTGGTTCGTCTGCCAGGGGAAAGGCCTGTTTCGTTCGGATAATTCGGCATGGCTTTCCCTCTACTCTTCCATCATAGCAAAAAGCGCGGCAAATCTCAAGAGACTTGCCGCGCTTTTACGAAAGATTAACTGCGAATAACGAATGTTCTAAATGACTTACATGCAAATGTCCGGAGAATTACCAGACGCTGGCGATTCCAGTGCCGCTGAAGTACCAGCTGATGATTTCCTCAGCCGAACGGCCATCCAGCGCCAGGGCGTACGCGCCCCACTGGCTCATGCCCACGCCGTGACCATAGCCGCTGCCGGAGAAGGTGATCGTGCCGTTTTCCAGCCTGACTTCGGAGAGAAGCGTGGATTTAAGACGGGTGCTGTCCAAATGCAGGCGCAGCGCCGGCGCGCTGACCTTGCGACCGTTAATAAGGAAATAGACGGTGCGTCCAGATTCGCTTTTCTGTCCCGGCTCGATGGAGGTTACGGTGCTGCCCACATCGACGCCGGTTTCCTGGGCGGCTTGGGCTACCTCGGCAGCGGTGAATGTGGTCGTCCAGTTCTTAACGGCCGTGGGCGCGTTTTCGGAATCGGGCGATTCGACGCGGCGCAGATAGTTCGGGTTGGGCTGATCGTAGTCCAGTCCCTCGACGGGCAGCTCGGTCATGCCGCCGGAATGGGCATGGAACCAGGCGTAGGGCAATTCGCCGTCGGCACTGAGCACCTGGCCGCGCGTTTCGGAAACCGCCTTGAGAATGCGGTCGTTGATCTGATCAGGCGCGTAGGCCTGCGCCTCGGAAATATCGGTCGATATGGCGGCGCCGTCGTATTTCGACTGCTTTTCGCTGATGAACTTCAGCACAAACGTGCGCGCCAGGATGGCCTGCGCCTTGAGCGCCTCCATGGGCCAATCGTTGCGCATTTCACCGGCCAGTACGCCGGCGACATAATCTTCGATATTCAGTTCGGCATATTGTTCATTGGCGACGTCATAGACCGTGATGACCGGCACGCCGTCTTCGTTGTAGCTCAGCGTTTCGGGCAGCGCAGGCGCTTCGGCTTGAAGGGCGGGCGCGCGGGTGGGCTGTGTCTCCTGGTTGGGTTCGGGCGTTTTTGTGCGGCATCCGGCTGTGCAGAGCGTCAGGCCGCATGTCAGCATCAGGGCAATCCATTGTTTCATTCAAACACCTCCTGCTGGCTCTATCTTGGCCGATCAGGCGGTGAATTATGCACAAAAACGGCAGGCGCACGCATTTTTAAAGCCGGAAAAGAAACTCAAGGCGGCCGTTAATGGCCGGTCAGGCCGAGTTTATGAAGCGCCTCCAGCAGCGTTTCAGCCGGGTGAACGCGCAGTCCCTCGGGAATATTGAGCGAATGGACATTGCCCTTGGGAACAATGACATCGGTAAAGCCCAGACGGTGGCATTCGGCGACGCGCCGGTCAGTCTGCCCGATGGGGCGGATTTCGCCGGCCAGGCCGACTTCGCCCATGATGGCCCAGTTGGCGCCCACGCAGCGGTTGCAGTGCGAGGAGACGATGGC
The DNA here is from genome assembly GCA_964406835.1 of uncultured Oscillospiraceae bacterium. GTDB lineage: Bacteria > Bacillota > Clostridia > Christensenellales > Aristaeellaceae > Firm-10. Next base: position 214 of record CAYOTH010000356.1, on the reverse strand, counting down.
CGCGCACAGCGCAAGATCGGCGGCCGGTTCGTCCAGCGACATGCCGCCGGCAATGTTGATGTAGACATCCTGATTGTACAGCGGCACGCCCGCCCGCTTTTCGAGCACGGCCAGCAAGAGCGCCAGTCGGCCTGAATCCACGCCGCTGGCCATGCGCCGGGGATTGCCGAACACGGTTGTGGCCACCAGGGCCTGGACGTCCACCAGCAGCGGC
>CAYOTH010000355.1:0-2514 GCA_964406835.1 uncultured Oscillospiraceae bacterium | reverse complement strand
CCCGCTGCGATCAGAGCACCAAGGGCGGCAAGAGCTACTGCTCCAAGATCTGCTGCATGTATACTGCCAAGCATGCCATGCTGATCCGTGAAAAGTATCCGGATACCGATGTGCATGTGTTCTACATCGACGTGCGTACCCCGGGCAAGAACTTCGATGAGTTCTACCGCCGCGCGGTTGAGCAGTATGGCGTGGATTACATCAAGGGCATGGTCGGCAAGGTGGCCGAGCATGACGGCAAGCTCCTGGTTCAGGGCAGCGACCTAATCAACAATGAGCAGATCAAGATCGACGCCGATCTGGTCGTGCTGGCGGCGGCCATCGAGCCCGATCCCAGCGCCCGTTCCATCGCTACCATGCTCACGGCGAGCATGGACACCAACGATTTCTTCACCGAAGCGCATCCCAAGCTGCGCCCGGTCGAGAGTCCGACGGCCGGCGTGTTCCTCTCCGGCGTGTGCCAGGGCCCCAAGGATATTCCCGAAACCGTCGCCCAGGCCAGTGCAGCCGCGGCCAAGGTCATCGGCCTGCTGAATAAGGACGCCCTGGTCAACAACCCGTGCGTCGCCCATTCGGACGAGCTGATCTGCAACGGCTGCTCTCAGTGCGAAAAGGTCTGCCCGTACGGCGCGATTTCCTATGTCGAAAAAGAAGTGCGCGGCCCCGGCGTGCGCGAGGTGCGCAGAGTGGCGCAGGTTAACCCGGCGGTCTGCCAGGGCTGCGGCGCCTGCACCGTCACCTGCCCGTCCGGCGCGATGGATCTGAACGGCTTCAGCACCAAGCAGATCATGGCGGAGGTAGATGCAATATGCCGATGAACACTGAATGGAAACCGAAAATCGTCGCGTTTTGCTGCAACTGGTGCAGCTACGCCGGCGCTGATCTGGCCGGAAGCAGCCGTCTGTCCTATCCGGCGGACGTGAAAATCGTGCGCGTGCCCTGCTCCTGCCGCGTCAATCCGCTCTTTATCCTGCGCGCCTTCGAGCGCGGCGCCGACGGCGTGATCCTGTGCGGCTGCCATCCGGGCGACTGCCACTATACCAGCGGCAACTACTACGCCCGCCGCCGTATGACCATGCTCTTCAGCATGCTGGATTACATGGGCATTGACAAGGGCCGCACCCGCGTTGAGTGGGTGTCCGCTGCCGAGGGCCCGAAGTTCGCTGCGACGATGAACGATTTTGTCAAGACCATCACCGAACTGGGTGAGAATGTGAAGCTGGGGGATCTGAGATGCAAAGAATCGCTGAAATGATGACTGAAAGAGCGGCGGCTCTGCTCGCTGACGGAACCGTTCAGCGTGTTCTGGGCTGGGAGAAGGGCGATTTTGATTACGATCTGACGCCCGCCTTCTTCGAGACCGCCGACGAGCTTAAGAACCTGGTTTACGGCGACTATTCCGGCACCAATCTGAGCAAATATCTTATCAAGGCCGGCAAAAAAGAGGGCAAGACCCTTGTCTTCCTCAAGCCCTGCGATACGCTGAGCATGAACCAGCTCATCGCCGAGCACCGCATTGACCGCGAGAAGATCTATGTGGTCGGCGTGGGCTGTAAGGGCATGCTCGATCACGACAAGGTGGCTGCGGCCGAGGAAAAGGGCGAGAAGGCCGAGCGCGCCGCCCTCATGCTGGGCAAGTGCCAGGACTGCAAGGGCAAGACCTTCGCCGTCTCCGATGAGGTGATCGACGACGAGGAATCCCGCGTGGAGTTCGGCGGCAACCGCTTCAGCCAGGTGGCGGCTCTGGAAGCCATGACCACCGAGGAGCGCTTCGCCTTCTGGCAGAGCCAGCTGAGCAAGTGTATCCGCTGCAATGCCTGCCGCAATGTCTGTCCCGCCTGCTCGTGCAACAAGTGCGTCTTCGACAACGCCAATTCCGGCGTGTCCGCCAAGGCCAACGCCAACGAATTCGAGGAGAAGATGTTCCACATCATCCGCGCGTTCCATGTGGCCGGCCGCTGCACCGACTGCGGCGAGTGCAGCCGCGTGTGCCCGCAGGGCATTCCGCTGCACCTTTTGAACCGCAAGTTCATCAGCGACATCAACGAGTTCTACGGCGAGTATCAGGCGGGCGAAGAGATCGGCTCCCGCGCGCCGCTGGTCGACTACACGCTGGGCGACGTTGAGCCGAGCATCGTGATGGAAAGGGGCGACAAGTAATGCTGAAACTTTCCATGGACAGAATCGGCGAGCTGTTTGCGAAGATCGCCGAAAACCAGACCCTGTATCTGCCGGTTGAGAAGGCGGAGCAGGTCAACTTCGACCGCTGGGAAGAGGGCGCGAAGGTGCGTCTGGATGTGCTCAAGACCGTCAAGTCCGCCAAGGATGCGTTCTTCCCCCAGAATGAGGATCTGGCCCGCTTCAAGGTCGAGGGCAAGAAGATCGAGATCAAGGAAGCCAGGCTGGTGGACGAGCCGTTCACCGTGTTCGGCGTGCGCGCCTGCGACGCCAAGAGCTTTTCCGACGTGCTGGACCGCGTGTTCCTGTCCGATCCGATGGATCCCTACTATGCGG
>CAYOTH010000354.1:0-2524 GCA_964406835.1 uncultured Oscillospiraceae bacterium | reverse complement strand
AATCAAGGGATTCCGAGGATGGAGCTACCGAGAAGCGACCGCGATTTCGAGTCAGGGCCGTTATAACCACTTCGATACCGCTCCACAGCCCATCGGCCTTGTCATCCGACTTATATTAGTATAGCGGCGAAACGACCTTTTGTCAAGAGCTCTTGCCGATTTTACATGATTTTAAGCGATGTGCGTCCTGAAATTCCCGCGTCAGGCCAGGCAAAAATTCGTCAAGAAATTCCGAAAAAATTGACCTTGCAATACATCCCAAGTTCTGCTAAACTTAAATTCGGTTGGTTTGCTTTTAAAAACATTCTGCAAAGGAGTGCTTTATCCATGTCCATATGCTATGACGAAAGCCGACAGCTTTTCCAAATTGACACACCCCGTATGAGCTATGCCTTCACCGTGGCCTGCGGCGTTCCGATTGCGCTGTACTGGGGCGCGCCGCTTAACGATTCTTCGGCCTTCGATAATGAAATAGCGCGTATGCGACACATCGCAGGCATACAGCCCTTCGGCGGCTCGTTGCGCTATGAATGCTCAACCAATGACTTTGGCGATTTCGGCGAGGCATCGATCCTGTCCATCTTCTCCGACGGCGTGCGCGGCTTCCGCCCGGTGTACGATCATCACGTCATCGAGGGCAACACGCTGCGCCTCACGCTGCGCGATCAATACTATGCCTTCACGGCCACGCTGTGCTATCAGACAGTCGCTTCCCTTGATCTGATCGACCGCTGGATCGAAGTCACAAATGCCACCGGCGCGCCGGTCGAGCTGCCGCTGTTCCGCTGCGGAAACGTTCAGTTCCCGGAACACGAAAGCTGGCGCGTCACCCACTATTCGGGCAGCTGGGGCTCGGAATACCGCCCCAACCGCCACATGCTCGGTCAGGAACAGCTGGTGCTCGAAAGCCACCGGGGAACCTGCTCCTCGCATCAGCACACGCCCTTCGTGCTGCTCGACCCGCGCGGCGAAACGACGGCCACGCAGGGCGAGGCCTTTTTTGCCGCGCTGCAATGGAGCGGCGAAAACAAAATGATCGTCGAAAAGAACATCATAGGCGACGTGCAGCTGTGCGCCGGCTGGAACGATTACGACGCCGAATGGATCCTCAAGGACGGCGAGACGCTCTCCTCGCCCCATCTGACCCTGGGCTACAGCGCCGCCGGCTTTGACCGCGTAACCGAAATCCTCTATGACTGGCAGTTCGACGTGCTTTGCCCGCAGAGCAAAGCGCACAATGAGCTGCCCATCATCTACAATTCCTGGTATCCCTATGAATTCAACGTGCGCGAGGAGGAGATGCTCTCCCTCGTCGAAAAGGCCGCCGACATCGGCGCAGAGCTGTTTGTCATTGACGACGGCTGGATGCCCGGGCGCGTCAACGAGAAAAAAGGCCTGGGCGACTGGGTGGCCGATCCCGTCCGCCTGCCGCACGGCCTACGCCCCATTGCCGAGGCCTGCCATCGCCGGGGAATGAAGTTCGGCCTGTGGGTCGAGCCGGAAATGTGCAACCCGGACAGCGATCTCTTCCGTGCCCATCCGGACTGGATCATCCGCAGCGAGCATCGCGAAAGCACGCTTCAGCGCTGCCAGCACACACTCAACATGGCGCGCGACGACGTGCGTGACTGGGCCATTGACTGGCTGGATCGGCTGATCGAGGACTATCAGCTGGATTACCTCAAGTGGGACATGAACCGCTATCTCTCCGAACGCGGCTGGCCCGAAGCCAACAAGGCCGACAAGCGCAGCCTGACCATCCGCTATATGCACAATGTCTATGCTATCTGGGCACATCTGAACGAAAAATACCCTCATGTGCTGTTCGAAAACTGTGCCAGCGGCGGCGGACGCACCGATTTCGGCATGGTGCGCTATGCCGACCGCATCAACCGCAGTGACAACGCCCGTCCCCGCGATGTGCTGGCGCTGCACGAGGGCTTTTCGCGCCTGTTCCTGGCCAAAACAGCGGGCGGCGCTGGAAATATCTCCGGTGAAAACTGTGCGCCGCTCGATTACCGCATCAACCTGGGCATGACCAGCTCGATGAGCGTGGGGCTTGATCTGCTCCGCGTGCCTCAGGAAACGCTGGATCGCCTGCGCGATGCCATTGCCTTCTTCAAGCCCATCCGGAGCGATCTGCAAAACGCCTATGTCTACACGCTCGTCTCGGCCGAGGATCACCCCTATGCAGTCTTTGAATACCTGCGGCGCGACCGGCGCAGTGTGTCGCTCTTCGTGTTCGGCCTGTGCGTCCACGCCTGGACGCGCATCCCGCCGCTGCGCCTGCACGGACTGATCCCGGACGCGCTCTACACCGACGAAAACGGCGTACGTCATACCGGTGCCGAGCTGATGAACATCGGCGTGCGCGTTTCGCTCACCGGCGATTACGACAGCCGTTTCCTGCGCTTCACCGAAGGCTGATATCTGTTCCCGCCTTTACGTGAGTCTCCTTTTGTCAAAGAGACTCACTCAGCCCGTCAAAAAAGGTCGCAAAAAGCGGCCTTTTCTGATATAATAG
>CAYOTH010000353.1:0-2527 GCA_964406835.1 uncultured Oscillospiraceae bacterium | reverse complement strand
CATGCGGGACAGTTTCTTCATGGGAATGTCCTCCTTAAAATGATTCTATGTTCACGCTCGGCAAGAGCGCAGACATCGCTTGAGGCATCAGCCCTTGACCGCGCCGACAGTCAAGCCGCTGGCGAAGTACTTCTGGAAGAAGGGGAAGACCACCAGCATCGGGCCGGCCGCAATAACGCACAGGGCGTACTTGAGGGTTTCAGCCGGCATCTCCGCCGCGCTGTCCGCGCCAACAGAAGCCGCCATGGCCGCCATTTCGGGGCTGGCCATCAGGCTCTTGAGGAAGGCAGTCTCGTTGAGGATGCGCTGGAGCAGGTACTGCAGCGTGTACAGGTTGCTCGAGCGGATGTAAATCAGCGAGGTATTCCAGTCGTTCCACTTGCCGACCAGCGTCATAAAGCCGATGGTGGCAAACACAGGCGTAGACAGCGGCACGGCAATGCGGAAGAAGATGGTCAATTCGCGCGCGCCGTCAATCTTGGCCGATTCAAACAGCGACTCGGGCAGGCCCTTGAAGAACGTGCGGATAACCAGCGTGTTCCACGCGCCGCCGGCCAGGCCGGGCAGGATGTAAACCCAGTAAGTATCCAGCAGATGATACCAGTTGGTGTAGATGATGTAGGTCGGAATCATGCCGCCGCCAAAGAGCATCGTGAAGAAAATCAGGAAGGTGATCGGCCCCTTGTAGGCAAAGCTGGTGCGGGAAAGCGGATAAGCCACCATACCGGCGACGATGCAGCTGAGCACCGTGCCCAGAACAGCCTGGCTGGCCGTAATCCAGTAGGCGCTGATCATGGAATCCGGGTTCTTGAAGGCCAGCTTATAGGCTTCCGTCGAGAATTCCTTGGGGATCAGGCTGTAACCGGAGCTGTTCGCCGTGATGGACGCTTCGCTCGAAAAGGAAATCGAGATAACCAGCAGCAGCGGCAGAACATACAGAAGGCACATCAGGATAAAGAAAATGTGAATTGCAACCTTATAGCGTTGCTTGGCAACCATCGCCATGTTGTTCGCTCCCCTTTCTTAGAACATCGCGTTTTCGGGCGAAATCTTGCTGACGATCCAGTTCGTACCGCCCACGCAGATCAGGCCCAGCACAGACTGGATAAAGCCGACCGCCGAACTCTGGCCGTAGTTGTTGGTCTGCAAGCCGCGATAAACGAAGGTATCGATGATGTCGGTCGTCTCGTAGAGCAGGCCGACGTTTCGGGGAATCTGATAGAAGAGGCCGAAGTCTCCGCGGAACATGCCGCCCACGGCCAGGATGGTCATGATCGTCCACAGCGGGATAATGCTGGGGATGGAGATGTAGCGCGTCTGCTGCCAGCGGTTCGCACCGTCAATGGTCGCCGCCTCGTAAAGAGAGGCGTCAATGCCCAGCAGGTTGGCCAGGTACATCATCGAGCCCATACCCAGGCCCTTCCAGCTATTGACGAAGACAATGATGAACGGCCAGTAAGTCGGCGAGGAGTACACATCGATGCCCGCGCCGCCCAGCGCACGGATGAACTGGTTCATAACGCCCAGAACGGGGTTAAAGATGGCGTAGGTGATAAAGCCGACGATGACCCAGCTCATGAAATTCGGGAAGGTCATGATCGTCTGATAGGCCTTCAGCGCGCCGCGACGCTCCTTGATTTCAAACAGCAACAGCGCAATGCCGATGTTGACAATCGAGCCGATGATCAAAAAGGCCAGCGAATAGGCCACGGTGTTGCGCGTAATGCGCCACAGGTCAACCGATTTGAACAGGAATTCGAAGTTCTTCAGACCCACCCACTTGCTGCCGAACAAGCCAAGGTTGTACTTGTAGTTTTTGAAGGGCAACACAAGGCCGATCATCGGAACATACGAAAAAATGATGTAACAGGCAATAGCGGGAATGCACAGAAGGAGCAATTCCCAGTTGGAGCGCAGGCGAGCCAGTGCGCCCCGCCGCTTCTTGGGCGCAGCAGAGACATTGTTCATGAGGCAACTTCCTTTCCTCTGTTCGAAGGGCGCTCAGGCCGAAGTCCTAAGCATACTGCTCTTCCAAATTGATAAATGTATTATACACCTTTTCGAAACGAAATGCAATAAAAATAATCCCAAATTTCGCCATATTCCCCGCCAAAACTATAAAAATAGTGCCAAATTCACAGCTCTACCTCCTCACATTATAGTTTATATAATTGGCATTTACATTTTTGCCGCTCGTTTTCCCTTCACAAAGCGCCCCCTTTTCTCGCGAACAATCTTCAAATTTCATGCCCGCTCGTTCGCATTTTAAAGACCGTCCGGTTCATTTTGCACCGGACGGAATACTTCAGGAGGACTGCTTTTATTTTTTACCCAATGCTTAATTACCAGGTGCGGTTGTTCTCCGTAACGAACGCAGTGACCTGTTCCTGCGCAGCATGCAGACCGGCGGCGTTCATCTTATCGATGTACTCCTGATACTTGACCTCGAGATCCTCCTTCCCCAAGTAAACCAAGCCCAGCAGCGGCGAGGTGTAAGCATCCTCCTGCAACGCAATCAGCTCCTGAT
>CAYOTH010000352.1:2311-2532 GCA_964406835.1 uncultured Oscillospiraceae bacterium | reverse complement strand
GGCTATGGCAACGTCTCCTCCCCCGAATCCGGCTATACCGGCGGCGTGGCGGGCGGCGTGTTCGGCGGACAGATCAACGGCTGCGCCTTTTCGGGCGAGATTTCCTCTTCCGCACGCCACAGCGGCGCCATTGCCGGGGAAGCAGCCGATCATGCCCAGCTGGCCGCCTTCCGCCGGGAGGTCTCGGCTCTGCCCGCCGTCGGAAATCGACAGTCTGACAG
>CAYOTH010000352.1:0-2301 GCA_964406835.1 uncultured Oscillospiraceae bacterium | reverse complement strand
GTTTAAAGATATAATTGACCATTTGTTATCGTTTCCTTCTCAATTTTTGAATTGATTTTTAAAACGCCTATTGACATTATATAAACGCATGTAGTATGATTTAACTATGATGAGGCTTTGAACGGACCTCACGCACGCAGGAACAACATCAGCAAGGAGGTTATCTCATGACACGCAGGCTTCTCACAATAGTTTTGGCTCTGATTCTGGCTTTAACGGCCGCACCGGCATGGACAGCCTCGGCCGAGGGCGAGCTGCCCCTGGTCGAGCTGGACTGGTACACGGATCAAACCGTTTCGGACGACAGCGAGCTGGTCAATGCCGCGATCAACGAATACCTCGAAGAGCAGATCAACACGCATGTAACGCTGCACTATATGGGCTCGGACTACGTCGATAAGATCACCACCATGATCACCGCCGGGCAGGATACCGGCATCATGTGCTTTGGCGGGCTGAATTATCTGATTCAGGCTCAGCGTGGCGCCTTTTATCCGCTGGACGAGCTGCTTTCTTCCCATGGTGCCGAAACCAAAGCGCTGTTTAACGACAACGTTTGGGATTGTATGCGCGTGAACGGCCAGATTTACGGCGTTCCCTCGCTGAAGGACAACGGCTATTTCATGTCGCTGATTTACAACGAGGAGATGCTCAACGAGCTGGGCCTGAACATTGATGATTACAGCTTTAACAACCTGCGCGAGCTGGAAGAGCTGGGCTACAAGGTCAAAGAGCTACGCGACGCCAACGAAAAGTATGCTGAATTCAAGGACTACCCGGTCTTCGGTGGAGCCAATTTGCTCTACCCCTACTATTTCGTCTTTGAATCCTTCTTCACCAATCAGTATTTTGCCGTGTGCAACATCAACGGCGCCGAGAACATCGCGGGCGTGGACTGCGAAACGGTGATAAACTTCTACGAAACGCCCGAATTCCTTGAGTTCTGCCTGCAAAAGCAGCGCATGGTCGAGGACGGCATTTACGATTACGACTACACCAACAAGAACGAGCGCAACTTCACCGGCGGTATCTTCGGCTGGGTCGGATGGGGCTACACCTACATGCAGGAGCACCTCTATGGCGAGGCCTTCACCACCAAAATGAAGATGTTCGATACCATCTGGACGGACACCAGCAACTTCCACTCGGCTGGCACGGCCATCTCCACCAAGTGTGCCGAACCGGAACGAGCCATGATGCTGATTAACCTGGCCAACACCGATTCGAAGCTGGCCACCATGCTGCGCTTCGGCGTTGAAGGCACGCATTACACCTACGACAGCGAAGGCAAGATGACTTTCGAAGACACCAAGAACAGCGATTCCGCTCATCGCGCCTATTACTACTGGTACATGGCCAGCATGGGTAACCTGACCATCGTCAACGCGCCCGAATCGCTGACCGGCCCCGACAACATCATGCTCAAGAACATGGCCGAGTACAACGCCTCCTGCCTGACCGGCAATCACCTGGGCTTTGTCTTCGATCCCAAGCCGGTGGTCAATGAGGTGGCAGCCTGCACCAACGTCGTTTCCGAATATCAGAACGAGCTGGTAAGCGGCCAATGCGCCTCTCAGGAAGACGTCCGCGAAATCGTCGCCGAGTTCGTTGAAAAGCTTCAGGCCAACGGCGTAGACACCATCGTCGCCGAGGTTCAATCTCAGCTGGATGCCTGGAAGGCGGCGCGCTGATCTCCTCTCCCCTTGACGCATAACATAAGCGGCCGGGGCAAGTCATCGCAGGCTTGCCCCGGCCCTTTGCCGTTCCCAACCGCCGCAAACAATACAAAAATCGTCCAAACCATAACGATATAACAAAAAACTGGTCGAACGCTCCGCATTGATCTGATACAATAGCCTTACAGACAATTTGAGTATATGAGAATAGAGGGATTATCATGGATTTCAAGCAGAGCATCGCCAACGAGATCGTTAAAGCTCTGGGCGTCGCCTTTGGCGAAACCGACCTGACGGCGGACGCCATCGCTCAGGTCATCGAGATTCCGCCGGACACTGCCATGGGCGATTACGCCTTCCCATGCTTCCGTCTGGCCAAGACACTGCGCAAAGCGCCGCCGATGATTTCCGACGCGCTGAAAACCGCCATCAACGCGCCCTTCCTCAAGGAAGTGCAGTCGGTCAAGGGCTATCTGAACTTTTATATTGACCGCGCCACCTACGCTGCCGAAGTGCTCAGCGCCGTAAAGCAGCAGGGCGCGCAGTACGGCGGCAGCACGATCGGCGCCGGCAAAACGGTGTGCCTGGACTATTCGTCCATCAACATCGCCAAGCGCTTCCACAT
>CAYOTH010000351.1:0-2536 GCA_964406835.1 uncultured Oscillospiraceae bacterium | reverse complement strand
GGGGTTGTCCTCGACGGCGTTGGCAAAGGCGACCAGCTTGGCGCAGCCCAGGCCGTCCTGATTGGCTGTGAGGCGGGCGGTTTCAACGATGATTTCGCCCATCAGGCGCACGGCGTCCATGTTGATGCCCGCGCGGGTGGAACCGACGTTGACCGAGGAGCAGACGCGCTGCGTCCGGGAGAGCGCTTCGGGAATGGAATGAATGAGCTTTAAATCATTGCGGGTTGCGCTCTTTTGCACGAGCGCGGAATATCCGCCGATGAAATTGACGCCGGTGGTTTCGGCGGCGCGGTCAAGCGCCAGGGCCACGTCTACCGGGTCGGTGCGGTCGGAGAGTATGAGGGCGACCGGAGTTACGGAAATGCGCTTGTTGACAATCGGTATGCCAAATTCGCGCTCAATGTCTTCGCCGACGGAAACCAGATGCTCGGCGCGGCGGGTGACCAGATCATAGACTTTTTCGGGGGTGTTTTCCCCAGCGCATTCCAGCAAAGACAGGCCCATGGTGATGGTGCGGATGTCCAGCTTCTGGTCCTTGATCATGTTGATGGTCGAGAGAATCTCGGAGGCGTTCAGCATGGCGCGTCACCTCACAGACGATGCATCGCGTCGAAGATTTCGTTGCGCTGCATGCGGATTTCGACGCCCAGCTTCTCGCTCAGGGCGGCCAGCTCGGCGGTCATCTCGGGATAGGTGCAGTTCATGTCGGTCATATCAATCATCATGACCATGGTGAAATAGCCCGAGAGGATGGTCTGAGTAATGTCGAGGATATTGAGATTGTGGCGATAGAGACAGCCGCTGATTTCGGCAATGATGCCGGGGCGGTCGTTTCCCAGGACAGAAATGATGGCTTTCATAAGGTCAACACGATCCTTTCGCGAATGCTGTTATTTCGAATTGAGAAATAATTCTCTTTAATTATAGCCGAAATCAAGGCAAATGCAAAGCACGCTGATGTAAACTAGCGTCTATTTCCCCGGGAACCCCATCCCGCGTGCGGACATATGATTTAACGGGGAGCGACTGGGGAAATGCTTGACGAAAGCGGGCGGATTACTGTATAATTATTCGAAACGTCGCCGCATGGATCGTGTGAGATGCGGCGCTGAACGGGGGATTGTCTGTTATGGGAATCAAGGTTGCGAAATTCGGCGGTTCGTCGCTGTCCGACGCCGATCAGTTTAGAAAGGTCAAGAACATTCTCTTGGCCGATCCGTCCAGGCGCTATGTCGTGCCGTCGGCTCCGGGCCGTCGCTTTAAGGACGATGACAAGGTGACCGATCTGCTCTATCGCTGCTTTAAGCTGGCGCAAACCGGGCAGAGCTATTCGGAATGCTTCAGCCTGATCGTTGCGCGCTATGGCGAGATCATCGAGAATCTGGGCATTGATCTGGATCTGCTGCCGGCGCTGCGCGAGGCGGAGAAGGAAATTGCCCGCACGGATAACCCCGATTATGCGGCCAGCCGGGGTGAGTATTTTAACGGCATGATTCTGGCCAGCTACATGGGCTGGGATTTTATCGATGCGGCGGAGGTCATTCGCTTTGACCGCAAGGGTGTTTTTGCGCCCGAATGGACGAACGAGACGCTTTCTGAGCGGCTGTCGCACCATGAGTATGCAGTTATTCCCGGCTTTTACGGCAGTATGCCCTCCGGCGAGATCAAGACGTTTTCTCGCGGCGGTTCGGACATCACCGGTGCGATTGTCTCCCGGGCGGCCAAGGCCGAGCTGTATGAAAACTGGACCGATGTTTCCGGCTTTCTGATGGCTGACCCGCGCATCATCGACAATCCCCGTTCGATCGACAAGCTGACCTACCGCGAGCTGCGCGAGTTGTCCTATATGGGCGCGACGGTGTTGCATGAGGATGCCATTTTCCCGGTGCGCAAGGCCGGCATACCGACCAACATCCGCAACACCAACGATCCTTCTCATCCGGGAACGATGATCGTTCTGACGCCGGACGAGGCTGACAGCGAGCGCACGATTACCGGCATTGCGGGCCATAAGAATTTCACGCTCCTGTCGATCGACAAGGCCATGATGAACAGCGAAATGGGCTTTGGACGGCGCGTGCTGGGCGTTCTCGAGGGGCTGGATATTTCCTTTGAGCATCTGCCCACCGGCATCGATACGATGAGCGTGGTGATTGCTGACAGTGAAATTGAAAGCCATAAAAGCGAGATCATCGAGCGCATTGAAGAGGCCTGCCATCCCGATTCCATTGAGTTCACCAGCGGCGTGGCGCTGATTGCCACTGTCGGGCGCGGTATGGTCAATAAGCGTGGCACGGCATCCCGCCTGTTCAGGGCGCTGGCTGTGGCGGATATCAACATCCGTATGATCGATCAGGGATCCAGCGAGCTGAATATCATCGTGGGCGTGGACGGCAAGGATTTTGAGCGCGCCGTCAGCGCCATCTACTACGAGTTCGTATAAAAAACGAAGCGGGAGAAAAGCCTTCTCCCACTTCGTTTCAGCCTGTCAAAGAATCCACAATGCGTCTTCTTATGCGATAAAAAGACGGAAAAA
>CAYOTH010000350.1:0-2538 GCA_964406835.1 uncultured Oscillospiraceae bacterium | reverse complement strand
CCATCGCCGCGGTCACCAGCAGCTTGTCGGCGATGGGATCCATCAGCTTGCCGAAGTCGGTGATGAGGTGATCGCGGCGGGCGATTTTGCCGTCGAAGTAGTCGGTCAGCGAGGCCGCCACGAAGATCAGCGCGGCGATGAACTGCGTCGCGCGCCCGGCAATCGAGATGAAAATGCAGAACAGAGGGACGAGCACGACGCGCAGAAGCGTCAGCTTGTTGGGCAGATTCATGCGTTTAATCAGATTAATCATCGTTCTTTACCGCCTCTCCGGTCAAGTCGTATTCGCTGGAGGACGAAATGTGGACGTTCACATAGTCGCCGGGCTTGAGCTTTTTCTGCGAGGTAAAGAGCACCTTGCCGTCAATCTCGGGCGCTTCCAGGCGGCTTCGGCCATAGTAGCAGCCGCGGCGATAGCCCTCGACCAGCACCTCGCACGTTTCGCCCACGCGGCGGGCGCAGCTGGCGGTGCTGATCTCCTGCTGGAGCAGCATCAGCCGGTCAAGGCGCTCCTGCTTGATTTCCTCGGGCAGCTGATCGTCCATCTCGGCGGCCGGCGTGCCTTCCTCGGGGGAGTAGGCGAAAGCGCCCAGCCGGTCGAAGCGCGCTTCCTGCATGAAGTTGAGCATGGCCTCGTATTCGGCCTCGGTTTCGCCCGGGAAGCCGACCATCAGCGTGGTGCGGATGAGGATATCGCGCTCGCGGCAGCGCTTGATGAGCTTGCGGATGAGCGCCTGAGAGCCGCGCCGGTTCATGAGTTTGAGCATACGATCCTCGGTGTGCTGAAGCGGCAAATCGAGGTAGCGGCAGGCCTTGGGCAGGTAGGCGATAGCGTCGAGCAGCTCGTCGGTCACGGTGTCAGGGTAGCAGTACAGAACGCGCATCCAGTGCAGCTGATCCATGCCCTGCAGCGTGTGCAGCAGCTGCGGCAGGAGCAGCTTGCCCTCGGGGAAGTCGTTGCCATAGCGCGAAGTGTCCTGCGCGATGAGCGTGATCTCGCTCACGCCGCCCTCAGTCAGGCTGCGGCACTCGCTGACGATGTCGTCAAACGCCCGCGAATGATACGGTCCGCGAATCAGCGGAATGGCGCAGTAGGTGCAGCGGTTGCTGCATCCGTCTGACAGCTTGACGTAGGCCGAGTAGGAGGGGGTGGTCAGCACGCGCGGCGCGCAGAAGAAGCGGTTGCCCTCGCCGGTCAGCAGCGGACGTTCGCCCTTGTCGGCCTCGTGAATGGCCGAAATGAGCTGCTCGTAGGAGGCCACGCCCATCAGCAGGTCGATTTCGGGAATCTCGGCGCGCAGATCCTCGCCGTAGCGCTGCACCAGGCAGCCGGTGACCACCAGCATCCGGCTGCGTCCGCTCTTTTTGTATTCGGCCATTTCGAAAATCGCGTCGATCGATTCTTCTTTGGCCGAGACGATGAAGCCGCAGGTGTTGACGATGATGATTTCGGCTTCCCGCGGGTTGGAGACGATTCTGTAGCCGGCTTGCTTGAGCAGTCCCAGCATGATCTCGCTGTCAACGCGGTTCTTGGAGCATCCCAGGGACACCAGACCAATGGTTTTCATGATAATCGTATCGTCCTTCCGTCGTGTTTTTTTATGATGATTTCGCTTATGCGCGGGGGTGTGCGAGTGGGGGAGAAGTGCTTCTCTTGCGGGCGAGGACTCGCTTGGCATGGAGGATTAGTTTCTCCTGTTAGCGAGTCCTTGGCAATACGGGTGTTGCGAGCTGTGCGTTTCTGGCGCTGTCCTCTCAGTTGCCCCAGAGGGCTTTCCCAAGAGTGGAAGCGGCACGGCCGCCGCCCCTCTGGACTCCTTCGGGGGTCGGCAGTGCCGACTTTCGCTTGCGCTCACGCGCTAATCCCGTAAATGACTTGGATAGAGCAGTCAGGCTTGTTCGGCCTTCCCAATCTGCCCGGCCATAAATCAGAGCCGGGCGGATTTGTGGTTGTGGGGTTGGTTACTTGCGGCGTTTTCGGATTGCGGTTAGTCGGGATTGGCGGGGCCGTAGAGCTGGTTGTATTGCTCGCGGGTCATGATGACGGTGCGGGGCTTGGCGCCCTCGGCCTGGCTGACCACGCCGCGGTTGGCCAGCTCGTCCACCAGGCGTCCGGCGCGGGCGTAGCCGATGGCCAGTTTGCGCTGGAGCATGGAGATGGACACCTGACCGGCGTTGAAGGTGATGTCGGCGGCCTGCGGGAGAAGCTTGTCGCACTCCTTCTCGGCGGGATCCTCATCCGGATCCTCGGTGGTATCGACCTCGTGGCTCTCCATAAAGTCGTTCAGGTCGCTGCTGTATTCGGCGTGATGGCGGTTTTTGATGTATTCGACGATGGAGTGAATCTCGTCATCGCTGACCCAGGCGCCCTGAACGCGCTGCATCCGGTTGGGCCCGGCGGGGGCGAAGAGCATGTCGCCGCGTCCCAGCAGCTTTTCCGCGCCGCCCACGTCGAGTATGGTACGGCTGTCCACGAAGGAGGAGACGGTGAAGGCGATGCGGGCGGGGATGTTGGCCTTGATGACGCCGGTGATGACG
>CAYOTH010000349.1:0-2538 GCA_964406835.1 uncultured Oscillospiraceae bacterium | reverse complement strand
GATAGGCATAGGCCGAGATCGCGCCGATGCGATCAGAAAGCGCCAGCACATCGCGCACATCGGGGCATTCGTCGGTCGCGTCGATGTAGAACTTCGAAATCAGCGTGGACTTGATCCAGCCCAACAGATCGTACATGGCGTGCGGGTTGTTCTCGTCCAGCAGATAGCCCTCGATCTTCGCGCTCAGCGGCAGCTGCATGGTGTTCTTGATGAAATCCACCAGCGGCTTGCCCGCGCCCACCGTCTCGATCATCTTATAAGCCAGCGCGCTGGAGAGATGGCGCTCCGTCACCGAGCCGCCCTGCGCATACTGGGAAAGCGGCAGCACGTCGCCTTCAAAGTCCAGCGTGATGCCATAGCCGCTCATCAGCTCGTTGACCGCAGCCACCATGCGCTTGTTGCGCTCGTTGCGGCGCGCGCGATAGGGCGCAAAGAAGGCGTCCACCTCGCCCACCTTGTCGTGCGGCACGCCGTGCAACGCCATGTAGGCCACCGAGTTCTGGTCGGGATTGTTGATGCGCTTGCCGACGAAGGGCGAATCGGCCAGGCTCACGCGGCACTCGACGCCGATCGTCGCGCCCATATGCACGATGTCGGCCGCCGCCAGAAACTCCTGCGCGCCGCCGATGGAATCGTGGTCCATCAGGCCGCAGGTACACAGCCCCGCCTGGCGGGCAAACCAGACCGCCGCCGTGGGCGAATAGGGCGAAAAGGAATAAATCGTATGGATGTGGTTGTTGACGTCGCTGCCCTGCACCGGGGCCTCTTCACGTTCCACCAGCGCGCGCAGGTTGTCCAGCCGCTCGGGAGCATTGAGCAGCTTCAGGGCTTCTTCTCGGGTGATCGCCATAGGGTTCCGCCTCCATTTGTTTCTTTCCGTCGTCATGTTTCTCTCAGGCCGGATGTCTCCGGCTCAGGATTCGTTGTCAGGCTTTGCAACTGGCCGTTGCAAAGGGCTTACTGGGCCAAATCGCCCTCCGCGTTTTCGGTATCATCATCGACCTCGGGCCAAGGTTCGTCCTCCGGCGTAACCGTCACGACCGCGCCGACATTTTCGAACATGTCGTTCTTGGCCGCGTCGTCGCCCACGGTGGTGTAAATCAGGCCGTACTTGCGGTTGTCGTACTGCACGCCCTGCTTTTCCATGGAGTAATACTTCTGCTGGGATACGTGCTTGCTGTAGGCAATGGTGGCCACCTGCGTGGCGGTCAGCCCGCCCAGCTCGTCCATGGGCTGGTCGTAAGCGGTCATAGTCAGCTCGTTGCCCTCGTAGAGATGGATGTAGAGCTTCTTCGGCTCCCAGGCGCCGTACTGCGCGGCGCTTTCCGGGTAGCTTTCGGCGTCGCCGGACAGATAAATGGCGCGGCGCACCACAGCCGAGGTCAGCTTATGCTGGTTATGGCCATATTCGCCGTTGATGTCGTGCGTCACCACCACATCGGGCTGATATTTTCTCAAAAGCTCGGTCACGATTTCCTCGGTGGCCTCCAGACCCCAGAGGTTGACCGTCTCGTCGTAGTCCTTGAGGCGCTTGTCCTCCAGCCCGACAAAGACCGGGTGGTTTTTCAGGCCGCAGCTCCACAGGCCCTCCATGGCCTCGGCATAGCGCGAACGGCTGCAATTGGCCATGTAGACCACCAGCACGTTCTTGCCCTGCGCGACGTAATAGGGAATCGTGCCGCCGAAGAAGAGCAGCTCGTCGTCCTGGTGGGTCGAGATGACCATCAGATCGACTTTGCCCTCGACCGGCTGCCAGTTCTGCTCCAGCGAAGAGACCTGGCCGCTCTCATAGACGCGCAGCTCGCACAATCCCGCGCCGGTATCGGAAGTCGAGATAAAAATCTGGCGCGTGGCCTCGTCCAGCTCATAGGAGAAGCTGATCATATCGCCCTCGTTGGTCTCGCGGATGGTTTCAATCGTCTCGCCCATGGCATTTTGCATTGTTACGCTGAACGCGCTGGGCACCGTCATCCACTCCAGCGTCAGCAGACCGGCCTTACGCCCCTCCGGCACGGCAATGGTAATGCGATCGGCCTCGCTCTCCGCCGTCCAGCTGCTGTGATAGCTGCCGTCGGTCAGGTGCGCCTTTTTGCCGCTGGTCACGGTGATCTCGCAATCGTCGGTCATGCTGGCCATCTCGCTCAGCGTGCCTTTGACGTAGAAGCTGTGCTCCACGACGGTCTGCGTTTCCGCCGAGCTGCTTACCGTCACCAGCAGCGTCTTCTCGCCGCCGTCCAGCTTGCGGAACTTGAGGTCGCCGTCCAGCTCCTTCAAATTAAAGGAATGCACGTCCTCTTCATAATCAAAGGACTTCGAAGCGCTCATCGCCGTCTTCATCGTGCGTTCATCGCACACCTCGACGCGCACCTCGATCAGCGGATTGTTGCTGGTCAGCACGCCCTCCAGCGTAAAGGATTCCTTCGCCTCCAGCAGCGTGGGCAGGCTCATCTCCGCCAGCGTCACCTCGAGCGGATCCTCGATCACAACCGCCCGCTGATCGCTATAGCTGCTCACCTCGACGAAATCCGCCGACACATA
>CAYOTH010000348.1:0-2544 GCA_964406835.1 uncultured Oscillospiraceae bacterium | reverse complement strand
CATTTCGGTCAGCTCGTCGTGCGCGGTCGGCTCGATGCAGATCCACACGGCGTCCACCGTGTCGGCGCTCTCGTTGGCATAAAACTCGCGGTGATCCTTGTAAAGGCGGGGCGCGCCCATCTTCTGGGCCGCGGCGACGCGGCGCTCCTCAATCGGATCGGCGACGGCGACAACCTGCACATCGTCCATTTTCAGCAGGGCGCTCATATGTGCGCCGCAGCGACCGCCGGTACCAATCAGGCCTACGCGAAACTTTTCCATGGGGGATTCCTCCTTCAAAGCGCTGTCAGGCATTTGTTTTTCGGGAAAATACTGTGCCTCTGAGGCAACTGTATTATAGCATGATTGAGAGGCGTATGCAACCAGAATTTACAAAAACGCCCGACAAACTTTCTAAGGCAGGGAAAGTTTGCCGGGCGGCGTCATCAGCGCTTGCTCATGACGTCCTTTTCATACTGCTTGACGATGGACATCCACTCGTCGCCCACAGGGACGTTCTGCTTGGCACAGTAGGCATCCCACACAGCCGAGAAGGGCAGGGACTTAGCTTCCTCCTGCAGCGCCAGGCGGGCGGTGTAATCGCCCTCGGCCTCGGCCTTGCGGATGAGCGCGGTCGGCTCGAGGTAGGCGCGCAGAATGGCCTTCTGGGCGTTGCGCTCGCCGATGACCCAGGCAGCCAGGCGGTTGATGGAGGCGTCGAAGTAGTCCAGCGCGACGCAGACGTTCTTCTCATAGCCGTTGCGGACGATTTCGCCCATGATGGCCTGCAGCTCGTCGTCCAGGGTGATGACATGGTCGCTATCCCAGCGCACGCCGCGGGAAACGTGCAGCAGGACGTGATCCATGAACTGCAGGCAGGCGGAAATTTTGGCGCTGATGACCTCGGTGGGGTGGAAGTGGCCGGCATCCAGCGTGACCATCTTGCCGCGGGTCAGGGCATAGCCCATCATCAGCTCGTGAGAGCCGACGGTGTAGCTTTCCAGGCCCAGCGCGAAGAGCTTGCTCTCGACGCCTTCGAGGACGAGCTGCTCGTCGATCTTCTCGGCGAAGATTTTGTCGAGGGAGTCGATCATGCGGGCGCGGGGAGCGGCAGTGTCGGCGGGGGTGTCCTTATAGCCGTCGGGCATCCAGTAGTTGATCACGCAGGTCTTGCCCAGCTGACGGCCGAACTCGGCGCCGATCTCACGGCAGCGCTTGCCGTGCTCGATCCAGAAGGAGCGGGTCTTCTCGTCGGCGCTGGAGAGGGTGAAGCCGTTGTTGACCATGGGATGGCCGAAGTAGGTGGGGTTGAAGTCCAAGCCGACGTTCTTTTCCTTGGCCCAATCGACCCAGTTCTGGAACTCGGCAATGGTGTAGGCATCGCGGTCAACCTTCTTGCCGTTCAGCTCGGCATAGCTGGCGTGCAGGTTGAACTTGCGTGCGCCGGGGATCATGGACATGGCCAGATCGGCGTCCTGACGGATCTCGTCGGCGTTGCGGGCGCGGCCCGGGTAGTTGCCAGTGGTGGCGATGCCGTCGGTCGCGCCGGCGCCGGCGCCTTCGCAGCCGTGGACATCGTCTGCCTGCCAGCAGTGCATGGAGACGGGCAGCTTGGCCGCCATGGCCATGGCATGATCGATATCTACGCCATAGGCCGCGTAGAGCTCCTTGGCATAGTTGTAGCCGGTCTGAATGGTCTTTTCGGAAATGCTCATTGGGGGTATCCTCCTTCAATAAATCCTGGAGTATTATCACCGGGGCGGCGAAGGCCTTGGCTGCCTGCGCCGCGCCGGGGAATTTTAAAATGAAAGCGATTTAGTCCTCGATGGCGGCCTTGCGGCTGGTGATGGCGTGGATGATCTCGGGATCGAACTTGGGGCGGCGGTCGTAGTAGTACAGGCCGTTGCGCTCCTGCTCGACGTCGGTCAGCTGGGTGTAGCAGAAGCCCATGTGATGGGGGTTATCCAACAGCGCGTCGGTCAGGCCGCGATAGCGCTCGATGAATTCTTCCTCCGTCTTGGGACCCTGGCCGTAGCTCCAGCCGTCCTTGTTTTCCGGGTTCCAGCCGATTCCGCCGTATTCGCTCACGAAGACCGGCTGGCCCTCGTACTTCTGGCGGTGATCTCCATCCTTGCCGAAGCGATCGTAGATGATCTCGGCCTCGGGGGCATAGCGCTCGCGGTAGACGGCCGGGTTGGATTCGTAGTCATGGGTGTCGAAGATGTCGGTTTCGACATGGATGCCGCCGCTGGTGTCGATGCAGGGGCGGGTGGCGTCGATGGCCTTGGTGACGCGATAGGTCGTGCGCATGGTGGCGGCGCGCTGGCCGTCGTTCTGCTCGCCCCAGGTTTCGTTCCACGGGCACCAGCCGATGATCGAGGGGGCGTTGTAATCGCGGTTGACGATTTCAACCCACTCGTCCAGGAAGGCGGGCAAGATCCAGCCGTTCTTGGGATCGGCGCCCCAGCTGGCCATTTCGCCCCAGCACAGATAGCCCAGACGGTCGGCCCAGTAGAGGAAGCGCGGCTCGAACACCTTCTGGTGCAGGCGCGCGCCGTTAAAGCC
>CAYOTH010000347.1:0-2549 GCA_964406835.1 uncultured Oscillospiraceae bacterium | reverse complement strand
CCCCCATACACAAACAGCCCTCGGAGCTTCCCTCTCCGAGGACTGTTTTCTTTTCCAAGAGCGCACAACCTTAAAAGCTCAGTCCTTCAGCGCAATTTCCTTCTCTTGATAGCAAATTTTGCAAAGCAAAAAACGCTGCAAATGAGCGCGCGGCTTCAAGTCGATTCGTCCCCACGCACGAAAAGACCTAAGTGCTTCATTCGCCGAGGTCTGTTTGCGTTTGCAAATGACGAACAACCTTCAAGGCTCAGTCCTTTCTCTTGATAGCGAATCCTGCAAAGCAAAAACTTCTGCGAAGGCCCGCAAGGCGCTTATTCAAAGAAGCGGCGGACGTTTTCCACGCGGTGGAAGGTCTGATAGTTGTTGTTGTGGAAGCTGTCCGCGCCGTTCATGGCCGTGCGGCAGACGAAGAGCAGATCCTCGCCGTCAATGAAGTGATCGACATACTGGAAGCCGATTTTTGCGGGATCCTCGTTGCGCCGGTCGATCAAATCGCAGGCCACGCGCCAGTTTTCCATGTCATCCGATACCATCAGTGAAAGCAAATTGCGGTGTCCCGCGCACTCGGCATTGAGAATACGCGTCAGCACGCAATAGTACTTGCCGGTCACGTCGTCGCGGCGAATAGTGAACTTCGAATGATTGCCCGGCAGCGCGATCGCATGGTCGTATTCAAGCGGCGCATCGGGGTCTTCGGTGTTGACGCGATAGGCCAGCGCCAGCCCATAATTAGGCGTGCAGCTCATCATGTCATAGCGCATGACGTTATACAGCGTGCCATCCGGCGCAATGGCCAGCGTGCCTTCGATGTTGCCGTTGCTGCGGCCGCCCTGGGCCACGCCCGGCCAGCTCGGGTCATACTTGACCGGCGGCGCAAAGTGCCACGAAGCCGGATCCAGAAGATCGGCATCTATATCGGCGCTCATCACCATGGCCGCATGATATCCGCGCCCCCAGCTGCCCCATTCAAGCGTGCCGCACAGCCGTCCCCGGTATTCAACCGGCGGCTGAGGATTTTTGTGAACGCCCACCTCGCCGTTTTTGCCGTTCGAGCCGCGCAGAAGCGTCACCGGCGGCAGGAAGGTGCGCCCGCCGTCAGAGCTCTTGCCGATCAGCAGATCGCCGTATTCGGTCGAGCAAGCCAGCATATAGACCTCGCCGCGGTGAATAAACAGCCGTCCCCAGAAGCAGGGATACAACTCCGTGAGGTAATGCCAGCTCTGTCCGCCGTCATCCGAACGGAAGATC
This sequence comes from uncultured Oscillospiraceae bacterium, assembly GCA_964406835.1. Taxonomy (GTDB): domain Bacteria; phylum Bacillota; class Clostridia; order Christensenellales; family Aristaeellaceae; genus Firm-10. The sequence continues at coordinate 1,301 of CAYOTH010000347.1, read as the reverse complement.
AGCGTCAGGTTCTGAGGGGATGTGCTCTCAAACAGATCCATCGAGGCCAGAAGATAGCCGTCTGGGTGCTTCACCATGGAAGGCGAGCACAGATAGCGCCCGGAAAAGGCATAGGCCTCGTCGCGCGGGTGCAGATAATTAACCACCGTGCCAACCGCCTCACCCGGCCGAACCAACCGCACGCGGCTCTTTTTTTCGCCACAGACAACGTAAAACTCGTAATCCTGCCCGTCTTCAAGCCCCTCAACCGTCGCCTCGGGAACAGTCACCTGCGCCGCCCGAACAAACTCGCCCCGGCCCTCGGGACGCAGCATGAGCTCATAATCACATCCCGCCTCGCTCAGCCATTCGGCATGAAAGCCGCCCGAAAAAGGCGCGAGGCGGCAAAGATAGATTTCCCCCGTCTCATAGAAAAACGGCTTGTAGGGCGCATAGCTCCAGCTCCTTGTTCCGACCATGGTTGTCTCCTCCTTCGGCACGCCGTTCAAAGCGCCGCCTTCAAAAAAAGCAGGGCTTCCCTTTGGTATCTCAAGCGAAGCCCGAATCCTTTATTTTTTCTTTTTACTCAGCGCGGTAATCTTCGAAAAATCGAGCTTGTTCTCCGTGTGGGAGAGCAGACGCCGGATGTTGGCACGATGGCAGAAAATCGCCAGCGCCCCCGCGATGATGGCAAAGATCACATACGCCAGATTGTCATGATGAAGCACGGCAACCAGCACCGGGTAGAGCACCGCCGTACACAGCGAGGCCACCGACATATACTTCGTTGCCGCCAGCACAATCACCTGAATGACAAACAGCACCAGCGCCAAAAGCGGCTCCGTGGCAATGATGATGCCCAGCGACGAGGCCATGCCCTTGCCGCCTTTAAAGCCGAAGAGCACCGGCCAGTTGTGCCCCAGCAGCACGGCCACGCCCGCCACATACGCGCCGATTTCCCCGGCCACAGCTCGGCCGATGACCACGGCGATCACGGCCTTGAGCACGTCGCCCAACAGCGTCAGCACCGAGGGGAACCAACCCAGCGTACGCATGATGTTGGTCGTTCCCGCATTGCCGCTACCGGTTTTGCGGATGTCGATGTGGCCCACGGCCCGGCCGACCAGCAGTCCCGTCGAGATGTTGCCCAGGAAATAGGCCGCCACGGCAATCAATACCCATTTAAGAAACGTCATATCCCCATGCCTCCTTCAGGCTTACTCTTCCTTGGCATTGCGCGCACGCATAATGAAGCGGCGGGGGGGGGTGGGGACGCCCCGGGGCGGGATTAGGGGTGGGCGCGCTGCCCGGGAGGGGGGAGC
>CAYOTH010000346.1:0-2553 GCA_964406835.1 uncultured Oscillospiraceae bacterium | reverse complement strand
GAGTATCAGAATCGCCTCAAGGCGCGCGTCGAGGAGCTTCTGGGCGGCGCGTCGATGGACGAGCAGCGTCTGATGCAGGAGGTGGCCATCATGGCCGACCGCAGCGCCATTGCCGAGGAAACGGTGCGCCTGCACAGCCACTTTGCTCAGGTGCGCGGCTTTATGCAGGCGGACGAGCCGGTGGGGCGCAAGCTGGACTTTATCGTCCAGGAGCTGAACCGCGAGGTCAATACGATTTCTTCGAAGTCTCAGGATGTGCCGATCACGCGCTTGGTCGTCGAGGCTAAGGCCGAGATCGAGAAGATCCGCGAGCAGGTTCAGAATGTCGAATAACCCCGATACGGGGCGTTGAGGCGTTTGCGGCAGTGAGCCGGAAAGCCGGAAGGGAGTGGCGTCCATGCCGCTGAAGCTTATCAATATCGGGTTCGGCAACATTGTTTCGGCCAACCGCGTGGTTGCCATTGTCGGGCCGGATGCCGCGCCGGTCAAGCGCATGATACAGGACGCGCGGGAACGCGGCCTTTTGATTGATGCTACCTGCGGGCGCCGCACGCGCGCTGTGCTGGTGATCGACAGCGAACATCTTGTGCTTTCGGCGGTGCAGCCGGAAACGATTGCCCATCGTCTGGAAGCGCGTGAATCCATAACCGATGAAGAAGAGGAGACATAACGGCCATGCAGAAAAAGTTGACGTTTGTCATATCCGGCCCGTCCGGTGTGGGTAAGGGAACCATTTGCAAGCGACTGGTTGACGAGGTGGAAGGCGTTGCGCTGTCCGTGTCCTGTACGACGCGCGATCCCCGTAAGCTTGAAGACGGCGGAATGGAAATCGACGGTGTTCACTATCATTTCATTTCGCACGAGGCCTTTGAAGCGCGCATTGCCGAGGGCGATTTCTATGAATATGCCCCCGTTCATGACAACTACTACGGCACTTCCCGCAGCTTTGTGGAGCAGCAGAAGGAAGCCGGCAGCGATGTCATTCTCGAAATCGACATGCAGGGCGCTTTGCAGGTCAAGGCGGCCGACCCGGAGGCCGTGCTGATTTTCATCCTGCCGCCGAGCTATGAGGAGCTTAAAAAGCGCCTGATTGGCCGTGGTTCCGAAACGCCGGAGAAGGCGCGCAAGCGCCTGGGCGATGCGGCCGGGCAGCTGGGCTATGCCTACGCCTACGATTATGTGCTGGTCAACGACAATCTGGACGATGCGGTGCGCGCGGTTGAAAATATCATTCGCGTGGCGCGCCTGAGCACGGCGTCTATGAAGCCGACCATCGATCAGATCAGACAATCTTTTAAGGAGGTTCTTTAATTATGGCTATGATTAATCCGCCCATTGGCGAACTGCTGGACAAGGTGGACTGCCGCTACACACTGGCGGTCGAGGCGGCCAAACGGGCCCGTCAGCTGATTGGCGGCGCGCAGCCCCTGATTACCCCCAAGGACACCAAGCCGCTGGTGATTGCCATTGAGGAAATCAACCGCGGTCTGATCACCTACAGCCGCGAGGGCGACAAGAGTGCGGCGGTGGACGAGGCGATCGATTTCGAGCTTGAGGAAACGACCGACGCCGAATAAGCGGCGCGAAAGGAGCGAAGGGGCATGCTGAAGGGAAAATGCGTCGTACTGGGCGTGACGGGCGGCATTGCGGCATACAAGGCCTGTGAAATCGTCAGTCGGCTGAAAAAGCTGCATGCAAATGTGCGCGTCGTTTTGACCGAGCATGCCTGCCGCTTCGTGCAGCCGCTGACATTTGAAACGCTGTCGGGCAATCAGGTGGCGGTGAGCGCCTTTGAGCACAGCTATGAAATTGAGCATATTTCTCTGGCCAAGGCGGCTGATCTGCTTCTGATCGCGCCGGCGACGGCTAACATCATCGGCAAAATGGCGCATGGCATTGCTGATGATCTGCTTTCCACCACGGCCATGGCGGTGACCTGTCCGGTGCTTCTGGCCCCGGCGATGAACTGCGCTATGTACAAAAGCGCGGCCTGCCAGGAAAACCTGAGCCTTTTGAAGGCGCGGGGCGTGCTGACGGTCGGCCCGGAGAGCGGACATCTGGCCTGCGGTGACGAGGACATCGGCCGAATGAGCGAGCCGGAGACCATTGTACGGGCCGTTTGCGAGGCGCTTTGCCCCCGGCGTGATCTTGAGGGCAAGCGCGTGCTGGTTACGGCCGGCCCTACGCGGGAAATGGTCGATCCGGTGCGCTTCCTCTCAAATCGTTCGAGCGGCAAGATGGGCTATGCCCTGGCTGAGGCGGCGGCGCGGCGCGGCGCGTGCGTGACGCTGGTTTCCGGCTCCGTGGCGCTCAAAAAGCCCGAACAGGTTGAAACGGTGAACATCACATCGACGCTGGAGCTTTATGACGAAGTGACCCGGCGGGCGGCTGCGTCCGATCTGGTCATTCAGGCGGCGGCTCCGGCGGATTTCAGGCCGGCCGAGATGGCGCAGCACAAGATCAAGAAGACCGGCGAGGGCATGACGCTTCAGCTCACGCCCAATCCGGACATTGCGGCGCAGCTGGGGCGCGACAAAAGGGAAGGACAGGTGC
>CAYOTH010000345.1:1502-2555 GCA_964406835.1 uncultured Oscillospiraceae bacterium | reverse complement strand
CGCATCATCTCCCCCGGCCGCGTCTATCGCGCCGACGAGGTGGACGCCACCCACTCCCCGGTCTTCCATCAGATCGAGGGTCTGGTCATCGACGAAAACATCTCCATTGCCGACCTGAAGGGTACACTGGATACCTTTGCCAAGCGCCTGTACGGCATGGGCGTCTCCACGCGCTTCCGCCCCTCCTTCTTCCCCTTCACCGAGCCCTCGGCCGAGGTCGATCTGACGTGCGCCTCCTGTGGCGGCAAGGGCTGCCGCATGTGCAAGGGCACCGGCTGGATCGAAGTGCTGGGCGCAGGCATGGTCAACCCCAAGGTGCTGGATATGTGCGGCATCGATTCCAAGAAATACTCCGGCTTCGCGTTCGGCATGGGCATCGAACGACTGACCATCCTCAAATACAACGTGCCGGATATGCGCTATCTCTATGAAAACGACCTGCGCTTCCTCAAGCAGTTCCGCTAAGGCGCACGCGTCCCTCAATCCGCACTCTACATAAAGGGAGGATCAATCACCATGAAAGTGCCTATGAAATGGCTGAAGGACTATACCGAAATTCCACTGTCCTCCGCCGATTATGCTGAAAAAATGATTATGGCCGGCAACGGCGTCGAGGGCATCGACAACACCGGCGATCTGTTTGACAAGGTGGTCGTGGGCCACGTGCTCTCCTGCGAGGACATTCCCGAAACGCATCTGCACCTGTGCATGGTGGACGTGGGCGGCGAAGAACCCGTGCAGATTGTCTGCGGCGCGCCCAATGTCAAGGCGGGCGTTTATGTCTGCACCGCGCTGGACGGCGCGCATCTGCCTGGCGGCGTCAAAATCAAGAAGGGCAAGCTGCGCGGCTATGTGTCCAACGGCATGCTCTGCTCCGGCGATGAGCTGAACATCCCCACCGGCCTGTACCCTCACTGCGGCGACGAGGGCATTCTTCTCTTCAATGAGGAATATGTCCCCGGCACCGACGTTCGCGAAATCTTCGGCCTGGGCGACGACGTGGTTGATTTCGAGGTGCTGGCCAACCGTCCCGATTGCCTGAGCGTCTGGGGC
>CAYOTH010000345.1:0-1492 GCA_964406835.1 uncultured Oscillospiraceae bacterium | reverse complement strand
TCTGGGGCCTGGCCCGCGAAAGCGCCGCCGTGCTGGACACGCACTGCGTTATGCCTGAAATCACCGTGGAGGAAACCGAGGATCTCGGCACGTTCGACGATTACGCCACGATTCGTGTCGAGGACGAAACGCTCTGCCCGCGCTATTGCGCCCGTGTGATCAAAAACGTCAAAATCGGTCCCTCGCCCAAATGGATTCGCGAATATCTCTACGGCGCGGGCGTGCGACCGATCAACAACATTGTCGATATCACCAACTTCATCATGCTCGAAACCGGCCACCCGATGCACGCCTTCGACCTTTCCAAGGTCAAGAATCAGACCATTGTCGTGCGCCGCGCTCACGAGGGCGAAGAGCTGACCACGCTGGATGGCAAGAAGTATAACCTGACCGGCGACATGCTGGTCATTGCCGATGCCGAAAACGCCACCGGCCTGGCCGGCATCATGGGCGGCGAGGAAAGCGAAATTGCCGAAGGAACGACAGATGTGCTGTTCGAGTGCGCCGCCTTCAACCGCACCAACAACCGCCTGACTTCCCGCGCGCTGGGCATCCGCACAGAGGCCAGCGGCCGCTTCGAAAAGGGCGTCTGCATTCCCAACACCATAGAAGAGCTCGACCGCGCCTGCATGCTGGTCAATATGCTCGAGTGCGGCGACGTCGTGCCGGGCGCGTATGACTTCTATCCGCATCCGCACGAAGCACAGATCATCGAGGCTGAGGTGGATCGCATCAACCGCCGCATTGCCTGCACGCTGAGCGGCGATGAAATGGAAGATCTGCTGGAGCGACTGGGCTTCGAGGTGGAGCTGGAGGGCAACACGCTGTACTGCACCGTGCCCGAATGGCGCCTGGATTTCGAAACCGACGCCGACATTTCCGAGGAAATCCTGCGTCTGAACGGCTATGACAAGATCCCCACGACGCTGATGACCGGCCTCACCATGGCCGGAAAGCGCAGCGACCGCCAAATCCTGCTGGATACCGTCAAGAGCACGCTGGTGGGCATGGGCTTCTATGAGGCAATGAACTTCTCCTTCATCTCCCCGCGCTGGCTGGAGAAGCTGGCGCTGGATCCCGCCGATGCGCGCATGAACCCCATCGTCATCCGCAATCCGCTGGGCGAAGACACTTCCGTCATGCGCACCACACTGGTTCCCTCGCTGCTCAACACGCTGGCACTGAACATCGCCCGCGGCAACGCCGAGGGACGCCTGTTCGAGGCCTCGCCGGTGTTCTCCGCCGGAAAGACCGAAACCACCCCGGCCACGGAAAAGCTGGCGCTGTGCCTGGGCCTCTACGGTGAAAACGCCGATTTCTATGCGCTGCGCGACGCCGTGCTGTGCCTGCTGAGCCGCTTTGGCATCCACGCCACTCTCTCTGCCGGCGGCGACTGCTATTATCATCCCGGCCGCAAGGCCGTGCTGACCTGCGGCGATAAGGTGATCGCTCAGGTGGGCGAAATTCATCCCGACGTAGCCGAGGCCTTTGA
>CAYOTH010000344.1:0-2581 GCA_964406835.1 uncultured Oscillospiraceae bacterium | reverse complement strand
AGCATGGCCAGCGTCATATTGCGCCACACCGTCACAAACAGCGTCAGCAGCGCCACAACCACCGCCACAATCAGCGCCGCGAAAATCGAGCGCACAATGATTTCGTGCTTTGTCGCAGCATAGTCCTTGTCTTCATACAGCTTCATTCCGTTATTCTCCTCTCATTGACAGCCGAATCGGCCGCCGCCTGCTCAAGCCGCTTCAGCGCGCAGGCCGGATCCGCCTCAAAGGCATAGGTCTGCCGCCTATGAACGGGCGCGCCACCCAGCGCGAACATATCCTCAAAAAAGCCGTTCAGCTGATTATAATAGCCGATCGCATTGAGAACAACCACGCCTTTGCGGCAATAGCCCAGATTGTTGAGCGTCAGCACCTCGAACAGTTCATACAGCGTGCCAAAGCCGCCCGGCATGACACAGAAGCCATCCGACAGATCGCACATATGCGCCATGCGTTCCCGCAGATCACGCGTTACGATCACCTCGTCGCAAGCCTCGGACACGCCCTCCTCATCGCGCAGCTTTTCGGGAATGACGCCGATAACGCGCGCGCCGGCTGAACGAGCTCCCTCGGCCACCGCGCCCATAATGCCCCAACGGCCGCCGCCGGTTACCAGCTCATGCCCGGCCTCGCCCAGCAAAACGCCAAAGCGCCGCGCCGTCTCATAGACGCCATCCGGCATATCGTCTCCGGCCGCGCCAAAGACCGCAATCCTCATGGACTGTCACTCCCTATACCCACTATAAACCGTTCCGCCCCGACTGTAAAGAGGCCTTGGAGAGAATTCACATTTATTTCGCAACTTTACCGCAATTGCTTACAGCTTGAGCGCAGCCAACCCCACCTTGCGGCGCACCTTCTGAAGCGTGCGCTGAGCCAGCATGTTGGCGCGCTCGGCGTTTTTGGTCATCACATCGCTCAGGTATGCCTTGTCGCCGGAAATCTGCGCATAACGGGCCTGAATCGGCTCCAGCTCAGCGATCACCGCATCGGCCACGGCATCCTTGAACACGCCATAGCCCTTGCCGTCATACTGCGCGCTGATCTCCTCCATGCCCATGCCGGTCATCGCCGACATGATGCTCATCAGATTCGAAATGCCCGGCTTGTTTTCCGGATCAAAAATCACGCTGTTATCGCAGTCGGTCTGTGCGCGGCGCAGCTTTTTGCGAATAACGTTCGGCTCGTCCAGAAGAGCGATGTAGGTGTCCTCGGTATCGGACTTGGACATCTTGCGTGTCGGCTCCTGAAGCGACATCACCCGCGCGCCCACCTTGGGGAAATAGCCGTCCGGCACGACAAAGGTCTCTCCATAGACGCTGTTAAAGCGCTCGGCCAGATTGCGCGCCAGCTCAAGGTGCTGCTTCTGATCGGCGCCAATGGGCACAATGTCGCTCTGATAAAGCAGAATGTCGGCCGCCATCAGCGACGGATAAGTGAACAGACCGGCGTTGATGTTGTCGGCGTGCTTGGCCGATTTGTCCTTAAACTGTGTCATGCGGGACAACTCGCCCATGTAAGTGATGCAATCAAGAATCCAGCCCAGCTCGGCATGGCCGGAAACATGGCTCTGGAAATAGATCAGGCTCTTCTCGGGATCCAGGCCAACGGCCAGAAACAGGCTCATGACCTTGAGGCAGTTTTTACGCAACTGCGCCGGATCCTGGCGCACCGTCAGCGCATGAAGATCCACCACGGAGAACAGGCAGTCGTACTGATCCTCCAGCAGCTTGAAATTGCGCAGCGCGCCGATATAATTGCCCAACGTCAGCGTGCCGGTCGGCTGTATTCCGCTGAAAAGACGCTTTTTGCGTTCCGTTTTGATTTCCTGAGTCTGCTCCATGGCAAATTATCCTCCCGTCTTTATAACACAACAAACGTCCGCTCCGTTCTCGAACAGACGGCGTATCGTCAAGTTTTTATAGTATACAGCATAATGCGCCATTTTGCAAGCGCTGTCATTTGACTTTTGCGCGTTTTAGCGCTATCATAAGAGGCGGAGGCGATAGATTATGTCAAAAACCGTACTTATCACCGGCGGCTCGCGCGGAATTGGCCGCGCCTGTGTCGAATTGTTTGCCCGTTCCGGCTGGCAGGTGGTCTTTCTCTGCCGCACGCAGCAGCAGGCCGCTCAGGCACTTCAGGCCAAACTGCGCAGCGAGGGCTGTGATGTGGAATACTTTTTGTGCGATGTCAGCAACCGCACGCGCGTTGACGAAGTGATCGGCGATGTGCTTCGGCGCCGTCACCACATCGACGCCCTCGTCAACAACGCCGCCATTGCGCAGATCAAGCTCTTTACCGACCTGACGCAGGAAGACTGGCGGCGCATGTTCAGCGTTAACGTGGACGGCGTGTTCAACTGTACGCAGGCTGTGCTGCCCGCCATGATCAGCGAAAAAAGCGGCGTCATTGTCAATGTATCGTCCATGTGGGGGCAGGTCGGCGCGTCCTGCGAGGTGCATTATTCCGCGGCCAAGGCGGCCGTCATCGGTTTCACCCGGGCGCTGGCCAAGGAGGTCGGCCCAGGCTGTGCTGCCCGCCATGATCAGCGAAAAAAGCGGCGTCATTGTCAATGTAT
>CAYOTH010000343.1:0-2590 GCA_964406835.1 uncultured Oscillospiraceae bacterium | reverse complement strand
CTCTATTATATCAGAAAAGGCCGCTTTTTGCGACCTTTTTTGACAGGCTGAGGCCTGCTCCAAGAGGAACAGGCTTTTTCGCACGCTTACTTTTCAGGCGCGTATTTCTCCGCCAGATAATCGACGTAATAATCCGGGTTAAACGGCGCACCCGCCGCCTTTTCGAACAGCTCGCCGGGCTTATACAGCGAGCCGAAGCGCCAGATGTTTTCCTCCAGCCAGGCGTTGACCGGCTTGAAATCGCCGCGCGCCATGCACGCTTCCATATCGACGCTCTCCTTCAGTTTGGCCAGCAGCTGTGCGCCATAGGCCGAGCCCAGCGCATAACTGGGGAAATAGCCGAAGGCGCCGCCCGACCAATGGGAATCCTGCAAAACGCCCTCGCGGTTGGAGGGAACCTCCACGCCCAGATACTCCTTGTACAGCGCGTTCCAGGCCTCGGGCAGCTGCGCCGCCGTCAGTTCCCCGGCAAAGAGCTTTTTCTCCAGCTCATAGCGCACCATAACGTGCAGGCAGTAGGTCAGCTCATCAGCCTCCGTTCTAATGAGCGAAGGCGTACTTTTGTTGAGCGCCCGGTAGAGCGTCTCGTCGTCCACGTCCTCCAGCGAGGGGAACAATTCGCGCAGCTTGGGGGCTATAAAGCCGATGAAGGCGCGGCTGCGGCCCAGCAGGTTTTCATAAAAGCGCGACTGGCTCTCGTGAATGCCCATCGACACGCCGCCGCCCAGACAGGTGTAGGCCAGCTCATCGGCCGGATGCATATCGTAAAGCGCATGGCCGCCCTCGTGGATGACGCTGTACATCGACGAGGCAAAGTTTTCGCGGTCGTAGTTCGTGGTGATGCGCGCGTCATACTTGGTAAAGGCGGTCGTAAAGGGATGCTCCGTTTCACCCAGGCCGCAGTGCGCCCTGTCAATGCCCATGACCTCCATCAGCCAATCGGAAAGCTGGCGCTGCTTCTCCAGCGGGAAATCGCCGTGCAGGCAGGAATCGTCCACCGGCTCGGCCGCGCAGACTGCCTTCACCAGCGGCGTCAGGCGCGCGCGCAGCGTTTCAAAAAAGCGATCGCACTCCGCGCGGTTCATGCCTTCCTCGAAGTTGTTCAGCCAGTAATCATAGGGATCCTGCTCCGGGGCGACGTAGCCGGCCATCTTCTTGAGGCTTGAAACGATTTTGTCAATGTACGGCTCAAACAGCGCATAGTCGTCCTGTTCCTTGGCCGTGTGCCAAACGTCCTCCGCCTCGTTGACCAACCGCTGATAGGCGACGTATTCCTCCATCGGAATGGCGCGCGTTTCCAAAAAGCTCTTGCGCATCAGCTCCACCATGCGCCTATGCGCCTCATCCAGCGATTCCCGGTTTTCGTGCAGGAAATCCAGCAGCGCGCCGGTTTCCTCGCCGGCCGAGAGCTTATAAATCTCCTCGCCCAGAATGGCCAGCGTTTCACCGCGGTTGGCCGCCGTTCCCTTGGGGGCCGTGGTCGCTCCGTCGTAATAAATCAGCCCCGTGGCGTGATTGTAGGCGCATATCTTTCTTTGCAGGGCATCCAGGCGCCCCAGTCCCTCTTCAATGGTCATGAAGTTTCCTTCCTCCTTCACAGCGCGCGGGTTCAGCCCCCGCCGCAGCCTTGCTCTTCTCCATTATACAGTCTGCGCGTGCAAATGACAAGAGCTTCACGCGCTCGTCCACAATTCAAACCGATCTTTAAATTATTCCCCTTTTTTCTTAACGAGGGCATTCTATAATAGACGCTGGATTTGTTTGCTTTGATTTCTAAACAACCCGGAAGGAGAGAAACGGCGCTGGCCGTTTCGCATGGATCATCATGAAAAAGGACGTCGTTATTGTAGGTGCCGGCCCGGCCGGTATATTCACCGCACTTGAAATGCTTCGTCAGGGCAGTCATAAAAGCATTGTCATCATCGAAAAGGGCCGCTCGGTCGAGCATCGCGTCTGTCCCAAGCAGAAGACCGGTCGCTGCATGAACTGCAAGCCCTACTGTCACATTACCACCGGCTTTTCGGGCGCCGGCGCTTTCTCGGACGGCAAGCTGTCCCTCAGCTGCGAAGTGGGCGGCGATCTGCCCCAGCTCATCGGCGAGGATCTGGCGCAGGAAACCATCAACTATGCCGATAATATTTATCTGGAGTTTGGCGCCGATACCCACGTCGAGGGCGTCAGCAATTACGAAGCGGTCAAGGACATCCGCAAGCGCGCCATTCAGGCCGGCCTCAAGCTGGTAGACTGCCCCATCCGTCACATAGGTACGGAAAAGGCGCACGACATCTATCTGGCCATTGAAAACTACCTGATCGAGCACGGCGTCGAGATCTTCTTCGGCTGCGAATGCCACGAGCTGATTTTGGAGGGAACGGCCTGCCGCGGCGTGCGCATCAGCGATGCCGATGGCTCCAACGAGCGCGAAATCATCGCCGAGCACACGGTCATCGCCACCGGACGGCGCGGAGCCGACTGGCTGGAGAAAATGTGCGCAGAGCACGGCATTGCGCATCAGCCCGGCACAGTGGACATCGGCGTGCGCGTCGAGGTGCGCAACGAGGTCATGGAAAAGGTCAACGATGTGCTCTAT